>JALTRC010000453.1 GCA_026998145.1 Gammaproteobacteria bacterium | reverse complement strand
ATGAGATTTCAGGCTCTACCACCTCCTCCTCTGGAGGCTCTACGGTGGCCGCTTCATCAGCAAACCGAGCGGTTTCTTCAATTAATTTCTGAGCAGCTGCATCGCCTGATGCGAAAGAGGCATCGATTCCTGGGCGACCTTCCAGTACAGCTTCCAGATAATATTCAATACTGGTAATAACATCGGCCAGACTATCCTGTATTTTTTCATCCGGTTGTTGATCGGCTTTTATCAGTACCTTATCAACATATTCAAGAACCGCTTTTAACTGTGGCTCAAGGCGATCCAGCGGCAACATAAACATGGCGCCACAAACAACAGAGATTTTGTCATAGATTGTGGTCAGTAATTCTTTCTTCTCGGTGTTTTCAAGGTAATCGATAATCGCCTGCTTGGCACTATTGAAGTCCTGTAAGGCTTCACCGATAACAGTTGAAAGCACTTCCTGATATTCACCGGATGGCATTTCAGCCAGATCACCCACACGATGCTCTACACCTTCTGATGCAGAAGAGCGGCTGGCAATAAAATTATTCAGCTGTGATTCTACGCTTAATAGAACACTGGCAATGCCCATCACTTCGTCATCAGTACCTGCTTTGCTGCCGGCCACAATATTTTCGATAAAGGTTCGCTGATCAAGTACCTGTTCACGGGGCCCACCCAACCCAAGCATGGCCAGAGTATCTGCAATTTTATTCAGTAATTGAGGCAGTTCCGACAACTTCTCTGTATTGCGATCTTCGCTGTGAACAAAAATCTCAAGCGTATCTTTTACTTCAAGAAGGTCTTCACGTATTCCCTGAGAAACGGTGCGCAATAATTCAGTATTAAGACCACCTAAACCCGAACGCGCCTCTTCCAGTGTGCTGCTATCCGGCAACAATTCTTTTAAGTGGTAGGTTTCCTTGATCTGCTTAATTTTCGGGCTATCTTTTTCAATACGGGCCACATAATAAAGCAGGTTTTTAAGCAGCTCTGCCGGCAGGTCTTTGGCAAACTCAATTTCGCCCTGCTTTATCAGGTGATGGATATTCCGATCAACCTGACCCATCAGCATTTTTACGCTGACATTGGAATCCAGACCATCAAGCATCAGGCCTTCAATCAATGCGGCGCTTACCGACCATAGGCGATGCGCTGCCGGATCGGCGGATATTTTTTCAAACTCATTTAATACTGCCAGAATACGCTTTTGACTGGCCCGCACTTTCTGCCCACGGAACCAGCCCAGCAGACCGATTTGATAATGGGGACGCAGTTTCTTGGCCATGGCCTGCAACTGCCCGGTAACCGCTTCAGCTTTTTGTGGCTGGCCACCAGCAGCTTCTATATCAGGGAAGAAAAGAACATTTTCAGATAACAGGCTGGCATTTCTTGAGGCCCGTAGATCATTTAGTAATGGCAGCAATACCATCGGCACATCTTTACTGCCTGCCTGCAGGCTTTCAAGATAATCCGGTAGCTGCAACATCGAACGCATCAATACATCATAGGCATCTTCTTCATTTGCCAGTGATTTATCGAGCACAGCCGCCGCAACTTTATACATCTCTTCTGCCAGCTGCGCCGCGCCATATAACTCAACCATTTGCAGAGTGCCGTGAACCATGTGTAAATGGTCGGCACACTCTCTCAAGCGACTCTCGTCTTTTTCCTCTATGTATAGAGATAAAGCGGACTGAGCTTCAGATAGAATCAGATCAAGTTCTTTCTTGACCCAACGCAATGAGTTGTATTCAACAGTATCCTCTGTCTTCATCTAATTCGCCAAATCGCCTACTTGCCGTTTAAAATTACTGTTTCAACCTGCTCTTCACTATCTGGCAGCTTAAAGCCAGCTACTGACTTACGTAACTCGTTAGCAAGTTCACTCAGGTCTCCGATAGACCGTGATGTTTCTTCGGTACCTTCTGATGTCTGCAAGGTAATTTCCTGGATAACATTCATGGTATTGGATACATCTACCGCCACCGATGCCTGTTTACTTGAAGATGTCGCAATACCCTGAATCAGTTCCGCCAGCTCATCGGATACATTCTCGATTTCGATCAGTGCGTCACCCGCATCCTCAGACATCTTCGCACCGCTTACCACGTTGGCGGTACTTTCTTCCATTGAGCTAACCGCTTCATTGGTATCAGCCTGGATAGTTTTCACCAGTGCTTCGATCTGCTTGGTTGCATTACCGGCACGTTCCGCCAGTCGTTGTACCTCGTCCGCAACCACCGCGAAACCACGACCCGCTTCACCGGCGGTTGATGCCTGTATCGCAGCATTCAATGCCAGAATGTTTGTCTGGTCGGCGATTTCAGTAATCAGCCCCACGATGTCGCCGATTTCCTGGGATGATTCACCCAGTCGCTTGATCCGTTTGGATGTTTCCTGGATCTGTTCACGAATAGTATCCATACCCTGAATACTGCGACGTACAATGCCCGCACCCTTCTGGGCAATTTCCAGTGATTTATGGGCAACTTCCACCGAGCCTTCCGCATCTTTGGACACGCTTTCCATCGAATCGGCCATATCGGTAATCGCCGCGCTGGCAGAGGCAATCTCACGTGCCTGGTGAGCCGATGCATCGGTTAAGCGTGATGCCGTTGCCTGGGTTTTTTCAGCCGAGGATGACACTTCCACGGCAGTTGTATTAATGGTGGTTACCAGAGAGCGGAGCGCGTCAATCGCATAGTTAACCGAGTCGGCGATGGCACCGGTAATTTCTTCGGTTACCGTTGCGTGTACGGTTAAGTCACCTTCCGCCAGGTTGGCCATTTCATCCAGTAAGCGCAGGATGGCTCGCTGATTTCTTCTGTTTTGCTCCAGTGCCGCATCCTCACGTTCACCGGAGTCACGTACCAGCAGGAAGCCGATCATAATCATAAAGAGTACGGATAAACCACCCGCGCCGAAACCGATCAGCCTTACTGTGCCGATAAACTCACTGCTTTGCGCAATACCCTCTTCAAGAATCTCAATCTGCGCCAGCAGATTTGCACCCAGTGTTTCAACTTTAGAGGCTGCCGATTTAACATCAAACAGATCAGGGGACAGTTCCAGAATCGCTTCTACGTGATCACTCACCGAGCTAAACAGCATGGCGACTTCACGCAGTTTGGTTCTAACCTCTTCATCGTCAATACGCTTTATACGCAATGCTTTGGAGCCTTTCAGCATACCTTCCAGAACGGCTCCAAAACGTGCTGCATCACGACCAAAACGATCTGCTGCGGCCGCCGCACCTTCACCACCGGAAAGCACCCGGTTCATATTATTTTCAATACGCTGAGTCAGCATAAGCTGGCGAGATGCCATAAAGATTTGATGAGGTGGTGCTTTGCGTTCCACCAGCATATCGACTACTTCTTCAGAGAATGAGAGTAACTGGGGAATGAATTCCTGAATAACCAGTACGAATTCACCCACTTCGGTGATCGCCTGTTTACCTTCCAGAATATGAACAATATTTTCACGGTAGCCTTTACTACCCATATCCCGCATATCACCCTTGTACCAGACGTATTTTACTTTCTCCAGTTTTGACTTCAGGTCTTCAGGAAGCGGTGGTAGGCCAGTCGCTGGGTTACCATTTTCCAGCGTCTGCAAAATTTCATCAAACCGATTGCGTAGCCGTTCCAGTGTTCCAAAAGCCTGCTCCTTACCCGCAGCCGCTTCCAGCGCCAGGGTTGCCATTCTCTGGGATAATAATTTTTGCTCAGATGCCAGTTCCGAATATTGCTGGAAATAGGTTTGTTGTGTCGCCGCGTAAAACAGGCTACCTAACATGGCGGCAATCGATAAAAACAGGACAAAACCGAGTGTCAGAATCGGCTTACTGATAACACTGATGGCAAACGGATTTCGCTTTGCTGCGCTCATATCTCTTTCATCTCCCGACTATCGATAAACGATAATGTCGTATAATTTTTCTTATAGTGATGCGTATAAGAAACGTTCATCTTCTTTTAATGCATTAAAACTGAAAACCGGCCAGTAATGCCCGTCCCGTTGAAATGCTTTTTTTATGTAGGGTTTCAACTGACTGCTGATTTCCGGTAACTCGTATGCCTGCTCACTTTTCTGGAAGTAACGCATACCCTGCACATCATCAACAATCAATCCCGTGTTCATACCTTTATAATTAACAACCAGAACACGACCTTCTTTTTTATTTTTCAAACCACTGCCGGTAATAAAACTTCGCAGATCAATTAATGGCAATAAACTGCCCCGCACATTGGCAATACCCACAACCCATGGTTTCACGCCGGGTACGCGGGTATATTCCGGGATATCCAGTATTTCTTTCACTTCTCCCATTAGCGAGAGAAGTTCCACATCCCCCAGCTTAAAGCCGATGCCCTGCCATTCATCCTTATGAGAAGCCAGGTCTGGCAGCGCACTGGCACAGGCCAGGCTTTTTTCTTCAATATCCAGTAATTGCTGAAACGGTGCAGTCATACCCGGTGCCTGATTAATTGCCTGACAACGCTGAATTTACACGATCCATCAGATCTTTTTCTTTCACCGGTTTAACAATGTAATCTTTGGCACCCTGACGAATCCCCCAGACCTTATCGGTTTCCTGATCTTTGGTGGTCACAATAATAACCGGAATTGACTTGGTCGATTCATTCATCGCCAGCTGGCGAGTGGCCTGAAAACCATTAATGCCCGGCATTACAATATCCATCAATACCAGATCCGGTATGATTTCTTTTGCTTTTTCTATACCGGCCTCGCCGGTTTCCGCAACGGCAACGCTATGGCCATTTTTCTCCAGCATGGTTTTAAACACATGCACTTCTGTAGGAGAGTCATCCACAATTAAAATATTTGCCATTCGAGTACTCCAAACCTTTCTGAGCATGCCGCTTTCTACGACATGGTTTTAATTATTTTGATGATGCGTGCTGTTTGATTGCGCCGATTAAATCGTCTTTAGTAAATGGCTTGGTTAAATACTGCTCCGAACCCACAATCCGCCCACGCGCCCGGTCAAAAATACTGTCTTTACTGGACAACATAATGACCGGTGTCGTTTTGAATAGCCGATTATGCTTAATCAGGGCACAGGTTTGGTAACCATCCAGACGCGGCATCATAATGTCCACGAATATAATATCCGGCTTATGTTCTGCAATTTTTGACAGTGCCTCAAAGCCATCCACCGCTGTCACAACTTCGCAGCCTTCTTTTTTTAATAGATTTTCTGCTGTACGGCGAATCGTTTTACTGTCATCGATCACCATCACTTTCAAGCCAGAAAGATCGTCTGATTCTTCAGTCATAGCTGTCCTGTTTATCCCCAATCAGGTCTATTCTCAATACTTTGAGGAAGTTCTGATCAATTCATGAACTCACATTTCACACTTAAAATGCGCGACTTCTGCGTTGCGGATCTTCCCAATAGCTGGCTATTGCGTGCGACCCGACGCCTTGAATCCACGCATTTTAAACGCAAACTGTTTCGTCCAGAATTAATCAGAGCTTCCTTAGATCTTTGAAGGAATGTAGCTTATGTTCTCAGGTTGCGCAAACAAAAACCGCACTAAATAAAGCCAGTTACGCTATTTTATTTAAGTACAACCTTACCGTTATTGTAGTAACGGCCTGATTATAATGAAATTTATTGGTCTTTTTCGATAAAATACCGCAAAATCTTCCTTCTCTTCAGATCTTCAAGCGAATCCAACAATGACTATCAGGCTTGGCATGGTGATGGATCCCATCGAATCCATCAAAACTGTAAAAGACAGCAGCTTCGCAATGCTGCTTGCTGCACAGAAAAAAGGCTGGCAACTTTACTATATGCAGCAGGCGGATATTTATCAGCTCGACAGTGAAGTCTTTGCCCGTGCCTGCAAAATTCAGGTGACTGATGACCCGCAAAACTGGTTTGAAAAGTCAGCAGAAGACATTATTCCCCTCAAGGAACTGGATACCATTTTCATGCGCAAGGATCCGCCCTTTGATATGGAATATATCTACACCACCTATTTGCTCGAACAGGCGGAAAAGCAGGGCAGCCTGATTGTCAACAAACCCGCCAGCCTGCGGGACGCCAATGAAAAACTCTTTGCCACCCAGTTTCCCCAGTGCTGCTCCCCCAATCTGGTTAGCCGCGATCCCCGGCTAATCCGGGATTTTGTACATCAGCATGAGGACGTGATTCTTAAACCCCTGGACGGCATGGGGGGCCAGTCCATTTTTCGCGTATCCCCCACCGACCCCAACCTGTCAGTGATTCTGGAAAGCCTGCTGGAATTTGGCCAGCGCAGCATTATGGCGCAAAAATTTATTCCGGAAATCACTCAGGGAGACAAGCGCATTCTGATGATTAACGGCGAGCCGGTGCCCTATACGCTGGCGCGCATTCCTGCCAAAGGGGAAACCCGTGGCAATCTGGCGGCCGGTGGTGAAGGCGTGGGCATGCCCATTAGCGAGCGGGAACGCTGGATCTGCCAGCAGGTCGGCCCACGGCTGAAGGAAATGGGGCTGATATTTGTCGGCCTGGATGTGATCGGCGATTATCTTACCGAAATCAATGTCACCAGCCCCACCTGTATCCGCGAGCTGGATAAACAGTTCGATCTGGATATTGCCGGTGATTTAATGAACTGTGTCGAGAGTATTTTGCAAGCATGATGAAAACATCAACACTCATTTTATTTTTGCTTTTTAGCCTGGCCGGCTGCCAGCCGGAGCCACAAACCTTCCAGCACAGCAGCCTGAGCTTCGGCACCTTAATCGACACCAGTATTTATGGTACAGATAGCGCCCTGGCCGAGCAGGCTTTCAGGGAGCTGGATGAAGATTTCAAACAGCTACATACCAGCTGGTCACCCTGGGTTGCCGGCTCTTTAATGCGCATGAATAATCTGCTGCCCAGCGGTGGATTTTTCAGCGCCGACCCGTCCGTGCTGGAACTGATCAAGGCCTCTATTCCCATCTCCGAGGCCACCAGTCATTTATACAACCCCACCATTGGTAAGCTGATTAACCTGTGGCAGTTTCACAAGCATGATGATCCCGACATCCACCCGCCGGATGCAGAAAAAATAAAACAGCTGGTTGAGGCAAATCCACAACTCAGTGATCTGGAAATCAAGGGCATCCGCATTCGTAGTCATAACCCGGCAGTGCAACTCAGCTTTGGCGCCTTTGCCAAGGGTTATGGCATCGACATGGGCATCAAGCATCTGCAATCCCTGGGCATCAAAAACGCCATACTCAATGCGGGCGGTGATTTAAAAGTCATCGGCCGGCACGGAGATCGCCCCTGGCGCATTGCCATTCGCCATCCCCGCCAGCCGGGTATGATTGCCACCCTGGATGCCAGAGACGGTGAGGCGGTTTTCACATCCGGTGATTATGAGCGTTTTTATATGTATAAAGGCAAACGCTATCACCATATTCTGGATCCCCGCACTGGCTATCCGGCCACGGCCTCACAATCGGTAACGGTGATTCACAACAACGCCGCGCTGGCCGATGCGGCAGCCACCGCCCTGTTTATTGCCGGGCCTGAGCAGTGGTACGACATGGCCAAAAAGCTGGGGCTGGAATATGTGATGCTGATTGATGCAGACGGCAAAGTGCATGTATCACCCAAAATGCAACAACGTCTGCAATTTAACGAAGCCGCCCCTACCTTAATTGTCAGTCCGCCCTTATAATCAGGCCATGTCGCAAGCCGCCATCGCACCGCCAAAAATCTCTGCCAACGACCGTCTGGGCATGACCCTGTTTTTTGCCATTGCCTTCCACGGCGTTTTAATTCTTGGCATTAGCTTTATTGCATTCCCACCCGACGCACCCAAAACAGCTCCTTCACTGGATGTTATTCTGGTGAATACCGCCAGCAATGAAACACCGGAGGAAGCTGACTAC
This sequence comes from Gammaproteobacteria bacterium, assembly GCA_026998145.1. Classification (GTDB taxonomy): domain Bacteria; phylum Pseudomonadota; class Gammaproteobacteria; order SZUA-229; family SZUA-229; genus JALTRC01. Next base: position 14,027 of record JALTRC010000453.1, on the reverse strand, counting down.
CTGGCGCAGGTGTCCCAGGACGGCGGCGGTAACAGCGATAAAAAAACCCGCCCGACAGATATGTTTTCGGCCCCCACTTTATCACCCACACCGGGCATTGCCATGCAGCAGAGCGTGACGGCCCAGCCCCGTAATAAACAGATTGACCAGCAGCGCCTGCTAACTCAACAGCAATCAGATTTCAGCATCAGCACGCAGAAAAAAATCAGCAAACTGGAACAGCAAAATCAGCCTGTGGAAAAACAGCAGCTTAATAAACTGCCCGCCCGCATGGTGGAAGAACTCAGCCTGATTTATCAACAACACGCCCAGAAGCCCAAGGAAAAATTTATTAATTCCCGCACCAAAGAATATGTGGCGGCCCGCTATATGCGTAACTGGATTGATAAAATTGAACGGCTGGGTAATGCGGATTATCCGGATCAGGCCATTCGCAATAAACTCAGCGGCACCCTGATACTGGACGTAGTCATTAACTCAGATGGCAGCCTGCGCAGCATTGATCTGCGCCGCTCCTCCGGACACAAAATTCTGGACGATGCGGCCAGACGAATTGTGCGCATGGCCACCCCCTTTGCGCCTTTCCCGAAAAAGTTAAAACAGCAGGCGGATGTTTTACACATCACCCGCAGCTGGGAATTTATGAGCAGCAATCAACTGACGAGTCATTAAGGCAGGATATGAAGCAAACCAATTTAACCGACCACTTTATTATCGCCATGCCCTCACTGGAAGACATTAATTTTTCCCGCTCGGTCACCTATATTTGCGAACACAATGATGATGGCGCACTGGGCGTTACCATTAATCGCCCCAGTGATATTCATCTGTATGAAATCTTTGAGCAAATGAAACTGGAAGACTATGACCCAAAAGCTGCCCAGCAGATTGTCTATATTGGCGGCCCGGTACAACAGGAGCGGGGCTTTTTATTACACCGCCCCAATGGCAACTGGAGCTCCAGCCTGAAAGTCACCGACAATATTGCCATCACCACCTCACAGGATATTCTACAGGCCATGGCCAAAGGCGAAGGCCCGGATGATGTGCTGATCACCCTCGGCTATGCGGGCTGGGCAGCCGGACAGCTGGAACGGGAGCTGTCCGAAAACACCTGGCTCAGCTGCCCGGCAACCGAAGAGATTATTTTTGCAACACCGGCTGAAAAACGCTGGGACGAGGCGGCTAAATTATTAGGCGTGGATCTTAGCCTGCTCAGCCATGATGCCGGTCATGCCTGATATACAAACCGTATTAGGATTTGATTACGGCGAGCAGCGCATCGGCATAGCCAAGGGGCAGACCATTACCGGCCAGGCCAGTGCCTTAACCACCCTTAATGCGGTTAAACAGAAGCCGGACTGGGTACAGATTGAAAAGCTGATAAAAGAATGGCAACCGGATGCGCTGATTGTTGGCATCCCCACTTATTTAGATGGCAAGGCCAGCGAAATGACTGCCAAAGCCGAGCGTTTTTCCCGGCAACTGGAAGGCCGCTTTCAACTGCCGGTCTACAAAGTGAATGAAAGCCTCAGCTCCTTTGAAGCGGAAGAATACCTGAAAGAAAGTCAAAAAATACATCAGCACAACAAGCAGGAGATTGATAAAATAGCCGCCGCGATTATTCTGCAAAGCTGGCTGGAGCAAAATACATGACGCATGCCGCGCAACCGGAAAAACTGATTGAAAAACTGGCAGCTGATCTGGAGAATTTCCTCGAGCAGCGCCACATCAAAAATCCCATTATGGTTGGCATAGAAACCGGCGGCGTCTGGGTTGCTGAACAGCTGCATAAACGCCTTGAGCTACAGGAACCGCTTGCCACACTGGATATCAGTTTTTACCGGGATGATTTTTCCCGCATCGGCATGAATCCACAGGTCAAACCATCCAAACTACCGCCCCAGGTGGAAGACCGGCATATTGTATTAGTGGATGATGTACTGCAAACCGGCCGCACCATCCGCGCCGCCATGAATGAAATTTTTGATTATGGCCGCCCCGCCTCCATCAGCCTTGCCTGCCTGGTAGAACGCAGCGGCCGGGAACTGCCGATTCAAGCAGATGTTGTCGGGCAGGATCTGGAACTGCACAATAACGAACAGATTAAACTCAATGGACCCGAACCGCTGAGCTGGGTGATTAAACGTGTTGAGTGAGAGATTAAAAGCATATTGTCCGCAAATGAACGCTAATAAACGCAAATATTGTTATTTGTTTCTTAATAGATTTTCACGCCATGCAGTACATATTTTTTCAGGCAAACAAACCTCGCCTTATATCAACACATTTTTTTATTCGCGTTTATTAGCGTTCATTTGCGGAGACCCATGCTTTTCCAAAACAGCCCAGGCAACCACTCACGGAGTCAGTTACCAACATGGTCAATAAAGCCACCCGCCCAGCCGATCCATTTATTGGTCAGGATCTGTGGAATATCCAGCTACAGAATGGCCAGCTAAAACACTTTCTTACCATCGAAGGTTTAGGCTCGGATATGCTGACCCAGATACTGGATACGGCAGAAAGTTTTGCCGGGGTGAATGAGTCAGTAAAAAAGGTTCCGCTGCTGCGGGGCAAAACCATTGTGAATTTATTTTTTGAAGCCAGCACCCGTACCCGCACTACCTTCGAGCTGGCCGCCAAGCGTTTATCCGCAGACGTACTCAATATCAATATCAGCACTTCCGCCACCAGTAAAGGAGAGTCCCTGCTGGATACGCTACATAATTTACAGGCCATGCAATGCGATATGTTTATTGTGCGCCATGCAGATTCCGGCACCGCGCATTTTATCGCCAACCATGTGGCACCCCATATCAGCGTACTCAATGCAGGTGACGGGCGACATTCCCATCCCACTCAGGCCATGCTGGATATGTTTACCATCCGCCGTAACAAGGGCGCAGACTTTGGCGGCCTGCGGGTGGCCATTGTGGGCGACATACTCCACTCCCGGGTGGCCCGCTCACAGATTCATGCACTCAATACATTAAACACCGGCGATGTGCGTGTTGTGGCGCCGCGCACCTTGCTTCCCAAAGGTATTGAACAAATGGGCGTAAGTGTTTATCACGATCTGCAGGAAGGCATTAAAGATGCGGATGTGGTGATTATGTTACGCCTGCAAAAAGAGCGCATGAGCGGCGCATTACTGCCCAGCGAGCAGGAATATTTTCAGCTCTATGGCCTGACCGAAGAAACATTTGCCGCCGCCAAAGACGATGCCATTGTGATGCATCCCGGCCCCATTAACCGGGGAGTTGAAATTGCCTCCTCCATTGCCGATGGCCCTCACTCGGTAATTCTCGATCAGGTGACCTACGGCATAGCCGTGCGCATGGCGGTAATGTCCATGACCCTTGGGCACAATGGTAAGCGGGAGGCACAGGCATGAGCCGGATGCATATTAAAAACGGTCGCATCATCGACCCGGCCAATCAGCGTGATGAAATCGCGGATCTCTTTATTGACGGAGAAACCATTGCCGCCATTGGCGAAGCACCGGTCGGCTTTAAAGCACAGGAAACCATCGATGCAAAAGATCACTGGGTGATTCCCGGCCTGGTGGATTTATGCGCACGACTGCGTGAGCCGGGTCAGGAACATAAGGCAGATATTCTGTCAGAGACTCGCGCCGCAGCTCACGCCGGTATCACCACCTTATGTATGCCGCCGGATACAGACCCGGTGATTGATGAACCGGCTGTGGTTGATCTCATTCAAAACAAGGCGCAGGCCGCCGGCTTTAGTAAGATTGCCACACTGGGCGCCTTAACCGCCAAATTAAAAGGTGAACACCTGAGCGAAATGGCGGCCTTAAAACAGGCCGGTTGCGTGGGGCTGAGTAATGCCCGCCATGATATTCAAAACCCGCTGGTGATTCGGCGCGCCTATGAGTATGCGGCCACCCATCACATTACGGTGTTTATTGAAGCCAATAATGCCCAGCTGAGCAATCAGGGTTGCGCCCATGAAGGTGCGGTTGCCACTCGTCTGGGCCTGCCGCCCATTCCCTATGCAGCCGAAACCGCCAGTATTGCCTTTCATCTTGAGCTGATTGCAGAAACCGGTGTACGCGCTCACTTCTGTCGCCTGTCTACGGCCCGCAGTGTGGAAATGATTAACCACGCCAAATCCCGTGGCCTGAAAATCTCCGCCGATGTGGCTGCCCATCAACTGCATTTAACCGAAATGGATATCAGCAGTTTTAATGCACAGTGTCATGTGCTGCCGCCTCTGCGCACCCAGCGTGATATGGAAGCCCTGCGACATGGCTTATCCGCCGGTATCATCAATAGCATCTGCTCCGATCACCAGCCCCACGAAAATGATGCCAAGCTGGCACCTTTCCCATCAACCGAAGCCGGTATTTCCGCCCTGGAAAGCCTTCTGCCCTTAAGCCTGAAGCTGGTGGAAAACGGCCAGCTGGATTTAAGCAGCGCCATTGCCAGCATTACCTATGAGCCGGCCCGGATTTTAGGCATCAATGCGGGCACCCTAAGCTGTGGCGCCATTGCGGATATTTGCATTATCGATCCCAAACAGGACTGGACACTGCAAGCCGATAGCATGCAAAGCCGGGGCAAAAACACGCCCTTTGCCGGCTGGCATTTTAGCGGCCGGGTCAGTCACACCATTATTAATGGCCGTCTGATTTAGGCAGCCGATAAAGACCTTTTCGATAGGCCAGCATCGGCCAGATAGAATGGGCCACTGCCGTTTTAATTAAATCATCATTCCTTTTTGTTGATGCCTGTAGCTTGCCATTCTGATAGGTATACAGGCTCGGCTGTTTTGATTTTTGCATAATCACAATCTGCCCATCACCCTGCATATAAGCCTGGGTTGTGGAAAACTGCATAATGGCACGCCCCGGTATTTTACTGAAAATATCACGGCTCAGATCGTGGCCAATCGCCGGATGGGTGGATGATATTCCCATCAACGATAATAGTGTGGGAGGCATATCAATCTGACTGGCCAGACCATTATACAGTTGCGGTTCTATCGCCCCGCCAAGAATAAGCGCCGGAATATGAAAACGCTTAACCGGCACCAGCTCTGCGCCGTAAACCCGGGAATTATGATCGGCGATAATTAAAAATACGGTGTTTTTCCAATAGGGCGAATGGCGGGCTTTTTCAATAAATTGACCCAGGGCATAATCCGCATATTTTACTGCATTGTTCACTGTCTGCTTTTTCTTATCGTATTGCTTAATACGACCGTCAGGAAATTCAAACGGGGAATGATTGGATGAGCTAAACACCAGGCTGAAAAAAGGTTTATCCGCCGGATAATTCAAAAAGGTTTGATGAGCCTTGTTAAACAGATCTTCATCAGACACCCCCCAGGAACCGGTAAACACCGGCTGCTCATAATCATTTTCATCAATGATTTTTTTAAAGCCGTTATTGGCAAAAAAGCGCCGCATATTATCAAAATGAGCCTCACCCCCATAAATAAAACTGGTGTCATAATCATATCGGGATAATAACTGGGCCAGGGTAAAAAAGTTGCGCTGGGATTTACTCAGTTTTACCACGCTGCGTGAGGGCGTAGGGGGAAAACCGGTTACCACCGCTTCGATTCCCCGCACCGAGCGGGTGCCTGTGGCATACATATTTTCAAACCAGATGCCCTGATTTTTTAATGCATCCAGTTCGGGGGTTAAGGGCAGGCCGCCCAGAGAGCCGACAAATTCCGCCCCCAGACTTTCTTCTAAAATAATCACCAGATTCAATGGCCGCTTTCGCTGGAAGCTGGCTTGCTGTCGATGCAGCGTTGGCAGTTTATCCGATACAAAATCCGCCGGATCAATATGCATTTCACGACGCACCCGTGCAATCATTTCATCTTCGGGCATTTTTCCGTATTGCAGATTCCCCTTGTTCTCATAACGCAATTCATAAATTGCATAGAGTACAGAATAAGCCGAACTTAATGGCAGGGTATTAACCAGAGGGTCAGAAGAAAAACTCACGGTACTGGGATTAACCGCCCGATGGTCCAGTGTGGAACGGCCGGCCATGACACACACCACCAGCAACAAAGGCGTCATGATTAAAGCATTGAGAAAAGTTACCGGCTGAATGCCTTCACATCGTCTGGCAATATTTTTATAAACCCAGACACCCATGGCCGTACTGAATAAAACAGCGCCAATTAATTCAACTCGGTAAGCCTCCCAAAGGGTTGAGAAAACTTCTTTGGGATATTTTAAATATTCAACATATAAAATATTCGGCCGTAAATCATACTGGGCAATAAAATTTGGCGTGGCCAGCTCGGTAAATAATATCTCCACAAACATAAACACCAGATATATTTTAATAAACCACAGCCAGGGTTTATTAAGCGCCTTAATGCTTAATATCAGGGGCGTTAAACTAAGGGGAATAACCAGCACCAGCGCCAGCAAAATAATATCGAAGCGTATGCCCTGCAATAAAATAAAAGCCAGGCCATCTGTGGCCGCCACCCGATCATATTGCCAGGCCAGCAAGCCCATGCGTGACACGCTTAACGTTATCAGGGTGACCACAATAAAAAATAAAAAGGGCTTTAAATAATCAACCGAATACTTCATTCATTTTTCCTGCTAAAAGATGCAACACATTTCCGCGCTTTTGCATTTATATGCAAAAACCAACACAATAGCCCTTTAAGACAACCACCATAATATTCAAATGCTGAACACTCTCTGGGCCGGCCTGATTATATCCAGCATCCTGTTTGCACTGGGCTTTGATTTACAGGATGAATGGAACAACACCTATGCCAATGGTCAGCATTATGAAATGCCCTACCAGATCATAAGCAGCACTCAAATTACATTAAACCATGACAATAAAATGATCCGCGCCAGTTTACCATCTGCGGATTCATTCGGGCAGATTATCATTCCTGTAGATCAGCCCCTGCCCCCTTTATGGATGCGCATCGCCAAACAGCAAAGCGCCAGAAACAAGCAGCAGTTACGGGCAAAACTTATTCAGCACCAACCACAGGCCCACCGTTTGACGCTGCTATTGCCAGAAGTTCACTGGGTTAAAATCCGCGCTGTCACCCAGGCCGCTTTTGATATGGCAGAATTCGCCGTAAAACTGGCTATCGGCCTGATTGGTGTGATGGCACTGTGGCTGGGGCTGATGAAAATAGCCGAACAAAGCGGCCTGATTAATCACTTTGTTAAACTCATTCGTCCTCTGCTGCACTGGCTGTTTCCCGATATTCCCAAAGATCATCCTGCACTGGGCAGCATCAGCCTGAATCTGGCCGCCAATGTGCTGGGGCTGGGCAACGCCGCCACCCCCATGGGCATCAAAGCCATGCAACAGCTTCAGGAGCTGAACACACAGAAAGATCAGGCCAGTGATGCCATGTGTATGTTTCTGGCACTTAATACATCCAGTGTGCAGCTACTGCCACCGGTTACCTTAATTGCCATTATGGGCACCCAGGTTGGCGAACTGATTATCCCCATTATTCTGGCCACCAGCGCCTCAACCATTACGGCTGTTATTGCCGCCAAAACCTTTGCCCGCCGGAGTCGTTCATGCAACACACAGCTCTGATTCTACCCCTGCTGATACTGGCAATTCTGCTGCATGGCCTGATCCACAAGGTCAAGGTTTATGATACTTTTGTGGAAGGCGCAAAAGACGGCTTTAGTATCGCCGTCAGAATTATTCCCTATCTGGTTGCCATTTTATTTGCCATTGCCATGTTCCGGGCCAGTGGCGGCATGGATATTTTAATCCGCCTTTTCACGCCTTTATTTTCCCTTTTTGACCTGCCGGTAGAAACTCTGCCCATGGCGATTATTCGCCCCTTAAGTGGCAGCGGTTCCGTTGGTGTACTGGGGGAGCTGATTCATACTTATGGCGCGGATTCACTTATTGTCAAAATTGCCGCCACCATGTTCGGCTCCACTGAAACCACCCTGTATGTACTGGCAGTTTATTTTGGCTCGGTGAATATCCGCCGCAGCCGCTATGCATTACAGGCCGGATTACTGGCCGACCTGGCCGGCTTTATTGCAGCATCGGCAGTCTGCCTGTGGTGGTTTGCATAGATCCGGTATAAGTCTTACGACAATAATATTGATACAGCCAGAGCATAAGGCGGCTTGACCTGTAACACTATTCACCCTATCTTGAAAATATTACAGGCAACTTAGGGTCTGTTAACACTATTGAGAAGCCAGCGCTGGACAGATTACTTATACGCATTGCTTTACTGGGCGCAGTTACCGGCTTAATGGCCGGGCTGCTGGTCATTTTATTTCGCCTGTCTATCGAACTTGGCCAGGTATTTTTATTACCTGATTCACAGGTCGGTAATTATGAAGCCCTGCCGCCCTGGTTGCGGTTTTCCCTGCCTGTTGCCGGCGCCATAATACTGGGCCTGGCCTTTCAACGACTTCCCCTGGAAACACGCTCGGTCGGCATCGTACATGTAATTGACTATATGCGTTTTCGCAAACAGCCGCTGCCTTTCTCCAATGCCATCGTACAATTTTTTGGCGGCCTGCTGGCCATTATCTCCGGCCACTCGGTCGACCGTGAAGGCCCAGGTGTTCATTTAGGCGCGGCCAATGCGGCATTGCTTGGACAGAAAATGCACATCACCGATGATGAAGATTATTTACTCACCGCTGCCGGTGGTGCGGCGGCGATTGCAGCGGCATATAACACACCGCTTGCGGGGGTGATTTTTGTTATCGAAGTTTTCCGTATTCGTTACGCGGTTAATCATATCGTACCGGTTATTGTGGCAGCCGTTATGGGCGCAGTAATTAGCCGGCTGGTTTATGGTCATCACCCGGCCTTTACGGTTCCGGATCTGGCCATAGGCTCACTGGCGGAACTGCCGATTATTATGTTGATGGGTGTTTTAATTGGCGTGCTGGCCGCTGCATTTATTCAATCCACAGCACTCACTGCAAAATACACCATTGCATGGAGTCCGCTAAAAGCCTTTTTATTTGCCGGTGTGGTAACCGGCCTGCTGGCACAATGGGCACCTTCCATAATGGGCGTCAGCTATGATGCAGTGAACCGCATTTTTATGAGCGGCCTGAACATACAGGCATTGCTGTTATTACTGGCGGCCAAGTTTATTGCCACCAGCATTTCCATTGGCGCACGCATACCCGGCGGCCTCATTGGCCCTTCGTTAATTCTTGGTGGCGCAGTGGGTGGCTTAATGGAAGTGCTGGTAAAAAACAGCTATCCCTTCTATGAAGGTTCCGCCGGTTTTTACGCCATGATTGGCATGGTAGCCATGATGGGCGCCACCCTGCGCGCGCCGCTGGCTGCGCTGGTGGCGCTGATGGAACTGACCGGTAATTTGCATATTATATTGCCCGGCATGATTGTGGTGGTAACAGCGGAAATTGCCACCCGTGCATTAATCGGTGACAAGTCTGCCTTTACGGCGCTGCTTAAAATCAAACATGAGAAAGAGGCTGTCAGCATAGATGACAATATATTGAGCGATAAAAAAACAGCAAATGAAACAGATGATAGAGCTGTTGTTGAGAGGCCGCTGGATAAATCCTGAGGGTTTATAAAGAATTAACCACAGGGGGCGCGAAGGTACACAGAGGTTTTTTGTGCTTACTGATAAGCGTTTTTCGCGCTTAGTTTTTATTGTTTTCCTCGCCAGTTTTATCTTTTGCGATTGTGGCGCTGCCATTGTCAGACTTTTTTATAAAACTGTCTTTTTTATTATCGATATTACTGTCTATGGAAAATAGATCCAGCACCGTATCAAACACATCCTGCTGTTTATATTCGGCCTTTTTTACAATTGATATGGGCACAGATGATTTTACAATCAGGGGAATCTGCGCCTGTTCAGCTGGCAGAGGAATACCCGGCGGCATGCCGTGGAATACCCGCCCTTCCTCCAGCAATGATTCACCATGATCTGATAAATAAATAAGCACATAGGGCACGCCGGATTTATCCAGGGTACGAATGACTTTATCCAGCACATAATCTACATATAAAATAGTATTATCGTATGAATTATAAAGCTGCTCCGGAGTGCATTGATTGACCACATCGGCCTCAAAACACATTGGCTGAAACTTCTGAAATTCCGGCGGGTATCGATCACTATAGGTGGGACCATGACTACCGCCTCCCATATGCAATACAACAAATTTATATCCGGACTGATAGCGCTTTAAACTTTTTGCCAGTAGCGGCACCACATCTTCATCATAACAGCTGCCATTATGGCCGCAGTCTTTTGCTACCACTTCGCCGGGCACCGTACAATTATCATAAAGGGAATAATTAACATAACAGGCAGTATCGACACCTGCCTTGCTGGTAACCGCCGGAAGTTTCACACCATTTTTTTCCAGTATTTCAGGCAGTGCATAAAGGGTTGTACCAATGCTGGCAATACCATTGAGCAGGTGCAGGTCTTTATATTTTGACAGGGCCGGATTGGTGTTCTTTTCATATCCATAAAGGCTGAAGCTTTTCTGCCGGGATGTTTCACCAATGGCCAGCACAACCACCAGATCATCCGGTGACGTTACGCGAGCAGTAAATTCAACAGGTTTTTTATGCCGTTTAAAATAAGGCTCAATCGTATGCGATATTGCACTGATACTGCTGCGAATCACATTCACCGGCACAAGACTATGGACGATATATTTTCTTGATAAATTAGCAGCTCGATGAATACTGTCAAACTCTGCATAAACCGCCGATGCTCCAATGACAAATGACAGCAGAATAATTTTTAATGATGAAAATAGATATTTTGCCGGGCGCTCAAAAGTAATCTCGACTTTAAGCACCAGATAAATCGGCAGAACCATCAAAAACAATACATAAGGCAGCATTTGCACCGATAGTAGACTGCTGACTTCTGAGGAATCCGTATAGACCAGATTCATAATCATGGTTCGATCTATGGCCACATTATACTTTGCGATAAAGTAAGTAGCAGCGGCGCTGGAAATAATCAAAATAATCGATAATGGCTTAATGATCCAGCGATGGGCCAGTAGCATAAAAAAGATAATAAACACACACAGGCCAAACAGCAGGTAGGCAATCAATGCTGCATAATCAATGCTATTACCCAGATGAAACCACTTGACGATTTTATCCATATTCAGGGCATTGCTAATGACATACAGCAATGTGGTAAATATAATTGAATAGGATGTATGAGAGAGTTTGAACGATAGGTGCATATTATTTTTCATTAAAACCAGATTAGCAGTGTCAGTACAGGATAATACCAGATACGCCAGACAGCCGTCATATTAGCCGTATCTGCGCCATACAATCCGCACCGAATAAAACAGGCCCGCCCCACATGACACTGGCCAGCCACTCTGGACATTTGACGGGAGAGTGTTTATTCTTTCTGCCTGTCTTATCTGAATTCAGGCCTGTAGACCACAGGCTTCCTTAAAAATTCAGCCTTAAAAACAAGCCATCGCAGAAAAACCCGCCCCACCCATCACCGCCTTATGAATTATATAAAACAAACCCACAGCCAGATTTTATGGATCGCCTTTTTACTGTCATCCTTTATATTCATTGCATTTCCGCATCTGGATATTCAGATAAGCAGCCTGTTTTATAATAATGGTTTTTACCTGAAGGGAAGCTGGTGGGAGGCTGCCCTTTATAAAAGCGTTAAACCTTTTTTAATTATTACTCTGCTTAGCCTGACAGGCCTCTGGCTGTTTAATAAATTCAGTCACAAAAATATTCTGGGAATAAACGGTAAAAAAACTGCCTTCTTTTTTCTGGTTTTGCTTATCGGTTCCGGCATTATTGTACATGTTGTTTTCAAGAATCATTTTGGCCGCCCCAGACCTGTGCATATTACTGAATTTAGCGGTAGCAAAATATTCACACCGGCTTTTGTTATCAGTAACGGCTGTGATCGCAACTGCTCTTTTTCATCCGGCCATAGCTCAGCGGCTTTTGCGGCACTGGCACTGGCCATGCTGTTTAAATATCGGAAAACGGCTCTGACCATCGCTTTTATTTATGGCAGCCTGGTAAGCCTGGCGCGCATTGCCGCCGGCGGCCATTTTTTCTCCGACAATGTGGTGTCATTTTTTGTAATGGCCATTACCACGGATATTTTCTATTACCTGTTTTTTGTCCGCCACAGGGACAATTAACGGCCATTAATAACACGATCTATATCACTGATCGCCTGAAACTCTTCGATACTGATGCCCGCCTTTTTAAAGTCCATGGCATCCGGGTAACCGCTGGCTTCCTGCGCCAGCCCTCTGGCTTCTTTTAGCCAGTTTGCCGACCAGATCATGACCAGACCAATATCTTCATCCTCAATATGTTCGATTGCCGTTTGTAATATCTGGTAAAAACCATTGCGTGATAATGGCGTGTGTATGCGCGCCAGTGCTTTGGCATCACATTGTTTAAGGGCGATGATTAAATCCTCAGTATTTTTTTCCAGCAGCAGGCGGCGGCTGTTTTCCGTGATGGCTTTAATCCTTGATTCAATGATTTCGTATTCTCTGGTACCGTGGCTGGCGCGAGCAAATAATGAAATAAAGGATTCCAGGGTAATCAATGCATCATGGGTTTTATTAATATCCCGTGAGCGTTTTAACAGCTTCTCACAGAACTTTTCCAGCTCATCGGCCTGAAGCTTAATGTTTATGGAAGCAGATTGACTCACAGGCTTAATTGCTCCGGTAACCAGGTAGCCAGTGTTGGCCAGTAGGCAATCATGGCCATTGCCACTAATTGAATGACAATAAAGGGTACAACACCTTTATAAATATCCGTGGTTTTAATGCGCTCATCTGCCACTCCCCGTAAATAAAACAGAGCAAAGCCAAAGGGCGGTGTCAGAAAAGAGGTCTGTAAATTAATCGCAATCAGAATACCCAGCCAGATCGGATCTATATCCATGGCCAGCAATACCGGGCCAACAATGGGAATCACCACAAAGGTGATTTCAATAAAATCCAGTACAAAGCCCAGCAGGAACATTACCAGCATCACAATAAAGATGGCGGTGTATTTTCCACCGGGCAAATCCGTTAAAAAATTCTGTATCAACTCGTCCCCTTCAAAACCCCTGAAGACCAGCGAAAAAACTGACGCACCAATTAAAATCATAAACACCATGCTGCTCACACGGGTGGTGCTTTGCATAACATCCTGCAACACTTTAAGGCTGAGTTGCTGCCGCACCATCGCCAGCACTATCGAACCCAGCGCACCGACTGCCGCCGCTTCAGTGGCCGTTGCCAGCCCGGCGAGAATAGATCCCAGCACCAGCAAAATCAGAATCAGCGGCGGCATTAATTCATAGCTGACCGAAACCCATAAATCCCGCCGATTCTGATGGCGATCTTCCTCGGCAATGGCCGGCATGGCCTGAGGTTTAAACAGGGCGATAAAGAACAGGTAAACAATATACATAAAAACCAGCAGCAGACCCGGCACAATAGCGCCCATAAATAAATCCCCAACGGAAAGGGTTTCCGGGCTGAAAATACCCATTTCCAGTTGCGCCTGCTGGTAGGCCGACGACAATACATCGGCCAGCAAAATTAAAATAATGGAAGGAGGAATAATCTGCCCCAGGGTACCCGCCGCGCAAATAGTGCCGCAGGCCAGTTTAGGATCATAGCCCCGCTTTAACATGGTTGGTAAAGACAGCAGACCCATGGTGACAACAGTTGCCCCCACAATGCCGGTACTGGCGGCCAGCAGGGTGCCGACTAAAATAACGGAAAAGCCAATACCACCTCGCAATGAACCAAATAATTGCGCCATGGAATCCAGTAAATTTTCAGCAATTTTTGCCCGTTCCAGCATCACTCCCATAAACACAAACAATGGCACTGCCAGCAAAGTTTGATTCATCATAATGCCATACAGACGATTTGGCAGCGCTTCTAAAAATGCGCTATCAAATGTTTCGGTGAGTGTGCCAATACCGGCAAATAACAGGGCGGTTCCGGCGAGGGTAAAAGCCACCGGAAAACC
>JALTRC010000452.1 GCA_026998145.1 Gammaproteobacteria bacterium | reverse complement strand
AGTTTCGTGTTAACTTGGATAGCGCCGCTTCATTATCATGAATTTTTCTGGCTCTGTCGTATTGAGTTTCCAGCATTTTATTCATTTCTGAAATACGCGCTTTTAACGTCATAATTTGAGTTTCAGTGGCAGATGCATCGCTACGCAGCTGCTGATAAAGAGGGTTTAATATAATCGCTTCATCAATATAGGGTTTACCGCTGTTTTTAGCCACATTCCTTGCTTCTTCCCGCTGATGCACCTCTTCCTGCATCGCCTGCTTTAGATCTTCAATCTGATGTTTAAGCCTGATTATATCCGGGTATGTTTCTTTATAGTCGAGTCTTAATGTTTCGAGTTTAGTCTGTAAATCGGCGATTTTGCTTCGGTATTGCCCTTCACGTGACTGACTTATTGTAATTGCGGCTTCACCCGATAGCTGCTCCTGCAATGAATCTTTTTTAATTAAGGCTTCGCGTAAAGCCATTTTTGCCTGTTCTATATCAGTTTGTAAACGGCTTATTCTGTTTGATACATCTGCCTCAAGGCCGACTCGAGAATCCGGATTATTTGACCTGAATTTTCTTAGCTCTTCTTCAACTTTTGTTAACTTAGCCAGATACTCATTAACCTGCCTTTCAATAAAGTCATACGCAGCCTGGCTTTCCTTTGTTTTTGATTTTTCGCCTTCATCAATAAAAAGCTCTGCCATTCGTTTTGCAGTCACATAGGCTCGAGTTGGATCACTATCTTCGTATTCAATTTTTAACAGGTTATTACCCAGATTACTTATTTTGACTCGTTTTTTGATCTGTTCTTTTATTTTTGCCTGCTCAAGCTCTGTGGGGTTTGCTTTCATCCATTCAGCATCATGGAGAATCTTGCCCATGATCTTTTCACCCAATATTATTTCAGTTGCATTAGCAGCATAATCCGTAACATGTGTTGCTTCCGCGGTACCCTGCATTAAAGGCTGTAAAATATTACTGTCATCAGCCAGTATAATTGCAGAAGCCGTATACTTTTTTGGCCACACGGTTCCTACCGCTAACATGATTAGACTAATAAAAACAAACATAGTCAGTACAGCGTTTCTCCGGGCATATACCTCACCCAGTAACACCTTTAATAATTCTTCAAATGGTAAACGCATTCAGCGATCCTTCCGCTATTAAAACAATCTTTCGGGCACAGTAATAATATCGCCAGGCCTTAAATTAATATTTGTACCTAGGAGTCCTTTATAAAGAATATCTCCCAGGTGAATATTAATGATACGAGTCTTCCCATTAATTTTTCTATATAGCTTTGTATTATTCGGCGCTGCAAAATCATTAACGCTACCAGCAGCTAATACGGCATCCAGCACGGTCATCCCCTGCCGATAATTTATTGACGACGGGTTATTAACCGCGCCTGTTACTCGAAGGCGAGTTAAATATTCATTACTTAACAGACCTGTAACCATCAGTGTGACATTTGGATCACGCACATAACCTTCGAGCTTTTTCTGAATATTTTTTGCTACCCGCTCAGGAGCAAGGCCCGCAGCCTGGACATCGCCAATAAGAGGAACAGATATTTTCCCATCAGGCCTGACGGGAACAGTTACAGATAATTCTGGATTTCTCCAAACATTGATACGGACTGTATCGTCGACCCCAATATGATAAACAGGGATTGTTTCTGAGGCATTATTCTTTTTAAGAATATCTGAATTAGCTGGAATATATGCATCTGAGGCACAGCCAGTAATGAATATAAACAGCAACACTAACAGCACTCGAGCCAGACTGGCTTTACTCATTTCTTTCTCCGTAGGATCTAGTCCATTAATGAGCATTAACTTTCAGACTTTAAGGTTTGATAAGCCCATGCTTCAACCCCGCTCATTGTACGTTTTATGCACCTACAAATCCACATTTTTTAATTAAAATCAGCAACTTCCATAGATTGCACAGTTATAAAAATCACCCAAACGAATGAAAAATTCAGCTATTTAATACCCCTTCCCTCAGAGGAATGCGCCTTATTCTTATTTTTACCGCATCATAGACCGCATTACAGACAGCAGGCGCTATAGGCGGGACACCAATTTCACCAACGCCACCCGGTAATCCTGAATTTTTCATAATATGAACAGACACTTCAGGCATATCGCTGAATTTCAATAATGGAAAATCATGAAAATTACTTTGCTTTACTCGACCGGACAGAATATTTATTTCACTCACAAGTGTCGCGGTCAATCCAAAAGCAATTCCACCTTCTATTTGCGACCGGACTATGGATGGATTAACGACCAGACCACAGTCAACTACACAATTTATATTATGTACGCTCACTGCCCCGGTTGAGGAATTAACAGATACCTCGGCAACCTGAGCCACAATACTATCAAAGCCAGAATGAATAGCCATTCCTATACCCCGGTTTGCAGGCAGATTAGAACGTTTAGACCAGTTAGATAATTCAGCCACCTTATCGAGAACAGCTAAAATACGCGGCTGATTTTTAAGTAAGTTTCTACGATACTGATATGGATCAATCTGTGCAGCATGCGCCAGCTCATCGATAAAACTTTCTATAACAAATGTATTATGAGAATCTCCGATAGAGCGCCATGACCCAATAGGCACCCCATGTTTTTTTACATGATAATCAATTTTTCTATAATTCATTCTGTATGGTGAATAGGCAGCACCACCAACTGAGCGGCCATGAGTAGGCCCAATGATACGGTGTCTCCAGTTTAGCAGCTCAGCCTGAGAACCAATATCAGCAACCAGCTTATGATATGTGTAGGGCCTGTAAAAATCATGCTGTACATCTTCTGCACGACTCCAGATCAACTTTATGGGGTAACCGGACTGCTGAGAAATTTCAACAGCCTGGATAACATAATCCTGCTCCAGACGCCTGCCAAATCCACCACCCAGCAAAGGAATATGCAGTTGTATGGCCTCCTCGTTAAATCCCAGCTTATCTTTAAGCTTACGAACAAGCTTCTGCACGCCAGACTCCAGAGCATTTCTAGCCTGGCTCTGAGCATAACCGGGGTTTTGAGTTGGGGCCCATATTTCACAGCCTTCTGAATTAACGGATGCTGTACAGTTCATTGGCTCCATTGTGGCGTGAGCCTGAAATGCCGCTTCGTATTCTGCTTCAACTGTCTTCTGTATGTTTTGTGTTTCTGGCTGCCCCGACTCCACCTCAACTTTGCCATCTTGCAGCGCCAAACGCTTATACTCGGCCTGTATTTTGTCATCAGATAATGACGAATCCCCTCCATCCCACTGCACTTCCAAGGTATCAATC
>JALTRC010000451.1 GCA_026998145.1 Gammaproteobacteria bacterium | reverse complement strand
GGCGGCTGCCATACAGGCCGCATCTTCCGGCTCCACCCCAATCACTTTAATCTCCGGGCGCAGGTATTTGATAAAAGAGGCAATACCCGCAATCAGGCCACCACCGCCCACAGGCACAAAAATCGCATCCACCGGCTCCGGGTACTGGCGCAGGATCTCCATGGCCACCGTGCCCTGACCGGCTATTACATCCGGGTCATCATAGGGGTGGATATAGGCCAGCCCCTCTTCCTCTGCCAGTTTATGGGCATGTTCGGATGCTTCATCATAGGTATCCCCGAATAAAACCGCCTTTGCCCCATAGGAGCGCACGGAATCCACCTTGATGCGGGGTGTGGTTTTGGGCATGACGATCGTTGCCTTTTGCCCCAGCCGCGAGGCCGCCAGCGCCAGCCCCTGGGCATGATTGCCGGCCGATGCAGCAATCACACCGTTTAAATCACCCTTTAAGGACAGCTGATACAGCTTGTTATAGGCACCGCGTAATTTGAATGAGAATACCGGTTGCAGGTCTTCACGCTTTAGCAGGATATGATTATTCAGCCGCTTACTTAGCTGGCGAGCCTCATCCAGGGGTGATTCGATTGCCACATCATAAACGCGGGCGGTAAGAATTCTTTCAATGTATTTTTGGGTCATAGGGTTTTAGCTGACTTGGCTGCCGGTTACGGGTATTATGCTGCTCAAATTATTTTGGAGCGGATACTATGACTCAAGATGAAATGAAACGCAAAGCGGCTGAAGCGGCAATGGAATATATTGTTGAGGATGAAATTGTCGGCGTTGGCACCGGCTCAACCGTTAATCACTTTATTGATTGCCTGGCTGAAGTTAAAGGCAGGATTAAAGGCGCCGTATCCAGCTCGGAAGCCTCAACAAAATTAATGGAAGAACGGGGCATTAAGGTTTACGACTTAAACTCTGTGGATATTATTCCTGTGTATATTGATGGCGCCGATGAATCCAACCATAACCTGTCCTTAATCAAGGGCGGCGGCGGTGCACTGACCCGGGAAAAAATTATTGCCGGCGCCAGTGACAAGTTTGTGTGTATTGCCGATGAAAGCAAGCTGGTTGATGTGCTGGGCAAATTTCCCCTGCCTGTTGAGGTCATCCCCATGGCCCGCAGTTATATTGCCCGCAAGCTGGTGAAATTAGGTGGCCGCCCCGTATGGCGTGAAAACTTTATTACCGATAACGGCAATGTGATTTTAGATGTTCACGATATGGATATTATGGAACCCATTAAAATGGAAAATGAAATCAATAGCTGGGCAGGCGTTGTAACCTGTGGCCTGTTTGCCAACCGGGGCGCGGATGTGCTGATTTTAGGTACGCCGGATGGGGCTAAAACGGTTATGCCTAAATAAGTTGTTAGTCGTCAGTCACAAGTCCTGAGTCAACAGCCTACCCCAACGACTGATGACTCATGACTAACGACTACTTTTACAAAAGCACCTTCTCAATCCCACCATTTTTAGCAGACTGAATAAAGGTCTGCTGCCACCGATCACCCAGCTTGTGTTTGGCCAGCTCCACAATAATATAATCCACATCCATATTGGTATCATCATGAAAGCGATTCAGCCCCTGCTGACAGGCCGGGCATGAGGTGAGCATTTTCACTTTGCCATTTAAAACTTTTTCGTGTCCGCTCAGCTCTTTGATATTTTTTGCCAGCTCTTTTTGCTTGCGATATTTTACCTGGGCCGCAATATCTGGCCGGGAGATTGCAAAAGTCCCTGCCTCACCACAACAGCGATCCGATAAAGTCACATCCTTGCCCATCAAACTGGCTGACACCTCAAGGCCATTATATTGCTTCATGGGGGTATGACATGGTTCGTGATATAAATATTGCGTACCGCCCACACCCTCCATGGTCACACCTTTCTCCATCAGGTATTCGTGTATATCCAGCAGACGGCAGCCGGGGAAAATCTGCTCAAACTGATATTTAAGCAACTGATCCATGCAGGTGCCGCAGGACACAATCACTGTTTTAATATCCAGATAATTCAGAGTATTGGACATACGATGAAATAGCACACGATTGCGGGTGGATATTTGCTGACCTTTTTCCGTATCGCCCGATGCGGTTTGCGGATAGCCGCAACATAAATAACCGGGCGGCAGAACCGTTTGTATACCCAGCTCATATAACCAGGCTAAAGTCGCCGCGCCGATTTCACTAAACAGCCGCTCGGAACCACAGCCGGGAAAATAAAACACTGCCTCGCTATCAATATTGCTATTGGCAGGATTGCGCAAAATGGGCACAGTTTTATCATCTTCCACACCCAGCATGGCGCGCATGGTTTGCATGGGCACACCGGACGGCATAGGCTTATTAAAAAACTGAATAATCTGTTCTTTAACTTCCGGCTTGCCATAGGTTGATCCCGGTCGTTTGGCTTTGGGCAATAAGCCGGGCACCATACCCATAAACTGACGGGCCAGCCTTTGCCCGGCGTAACCTGCCTGTATTAAACCGGCACGCATAAGTTTAATGGCATAAGGATCGGAGATATTTAAAAATGCCATGGATAGCTTTGTGCCAATATGACTGCGCCGCTGATTTTGCTGTTTTAAAATATGCCGCAGCTTGATAGTGACATCACCAAAATCAATATTCACCGGGCAGGGATTAAAGCAGCGATGGCAGATGGTGCAATGATCGGCCACATCATTCATTTCATCAAAATGGCGTACTGAAATACCCCGTCGGGTTTGTTCTTCATATAAAAAGGCTTCGGTAATCAGACCGGTTGCCAGAATTTTATTACGGGGCGAATACAGCAGATTAGCACTGGGCACATGGGTGGTGCATTCCGGTTTACATTTTCCGCAACGCAGACAATGGGCAATGGAATCATTTAACTCACCCAGCTCCGACTCTTCTAAAATCAGCGCTTCCTGTTTTAATAAGCGCAGAGATGGCGTGTAGGCTCGCTCAAGACCACCGGTTTCTTTTAATAATTTTCCACGGTTAAAATAATGCTGGGGATCGACCTTGTTTTTATATTTCGCAAAGGCTTCTACCGTTTCATTATCCAGATACTGGAACTTGGTAATGCCGATGCCGTGCTCCCCGGAAATCACCCCGTCCAGCGAACGGGCCAGTTGCATGACACGATCCACAATATGCTCGGCTTGCTGCATCATATTGTAGTCATTGGAGTTCACTGGAATATTGGTGTGTATATTGCCGTCACCGGCGTGCATGTGCAGCGCCACAAACAAACGGCTGGATAATACTTTTTTGTGCAACGCATCCAGACGATTTTGAATGGTCTGTAAATCCTGGCCGCTAA
>JALTRC010000450.1 GCA_026998145.1 Gammaproteobacteria bacterium | reverse complement strand
ACCCCCAGATTATTGGTGCTCAGGGCCAGCTGCATGGTAAACAGAAAGCCCTGATAGCTGGCATGATAGAGACGCATACGAGCATGAGTTAAACGCCCGTGAGCCTGCTCATCAGCCATATAGGCCCTGGAAAAGAGTGACGTGGTAGCCCCAATCAGCGCGGTTAATGCAATCAGGTATACATTAAAACTATCAATATAAAACTGACTGTCAATTTCACCCTGAGGGCCATGCTGCAAGACTATCCAGGCCAGCCAGATACTGGCGAATAACTGGGCTACCGATGACAGCACATTAAAATTACCCGCCAGACGATGCTGACCAAACAGGGCCTGCAATACACCTGAAAACAGGGGAATTAAAAGTACCAGCCACAACGCCGTCATTCGTCAAGCTCCGACAAACGATTCAACTGGCTGACATCCAGTGAATCGATGCTGTCTCGAATATGAAAGAAAAACACACCAAAGATAACCGCCGCAACCAGCACATCAAAAGCCACCCCCAGCTCTACCACCATCGGCATACCATGTGTGGCAGCAACCGCCGCAAAAAACAGGCCGTTTTCCAGGGACATAAATCCCACCACCTGGGATACTGCCTTATTACGACTAACCAGCATTAACATACCCAGCAACACAACCGACATACTGATAGCAATGGTATTACGGGTTATAGACTGGGATAGCATTTCGATTGGCTGCACCACGTAATAACAGAAAATAACCAGCGCCGTTGCAACAATTAACAGCATGGCCGGATGTTCAACCGTGTGTGCCTCCTTGTTCAAACCCATTTTATTCACCAGGCGGAGCAACAGCCAGGGAATAAACAGGGCTTTCAGGCCAAGGGTTAAAGTGGCTGAAATATATAAATGATGCTGGCCAGTATCATAGGCAACCAATGCAGTCGTAATAGCAACCAGCCCCCCCTGCCAGGCAAAGACCTTGATAATGGCAACCACCCGTGTCTGTGCCAGCAGCGCAAAAGAAGAAAACAGCACCAGTGACGCCAGTAATAAAATAGCCTGTTGATATATCGGCAGCTGGGCAATCATTAGCTAATCTCCAGAATAATATGACTTAACAGACCAATCACCGAAAAGGTCAGTGCCAGCACCAGAAAAGCGGGCACCTGAAACAGCCGCATTTTAGCCATCAGGGTTTCTCCAAAGGCCAGAGCCACACCGATAATCATTAACTTCAAACCGATAGCCACAAAGGCCAGCACTAACGAGGCCGCATCCAGTTGTTCCGCTATGCCCCAGGGGAAGAAAATATTGGCAATCAATACACCGTAAATCATCAGCTTAAGCTGCGCCGCCCATTCAATCATGGCCAGATGGCGACCGCTGTATTCCAGGATCATGGCTTCATGAATCATCGTCAGTTCAAGATGGGTAGACGGGTTATCTACCGGGATACGCCCCGTCTCCGCCACTGCGACCAGCACCAGGCTTAAAAAGGCAAACAATAATGAAGGCCGCAGCACCATGCCCTGATTCAACATGACACCAATAACCGTTGATAAATTAGTGCTGGATGCAACCATGGCCAGGGTAAACACGGCCATTAACATTGCCGGCTCAGCCATTGCCGATATGGTCATTTCCCGGGATGAACCCATGCCGCCAAATGCGGTGCCTATATCCATACCGGCCAGAGCAAGGAAAAAACGTGCCAGGGCAAAAAAGCCCGCCAGTACAATCACATCGGCTATTGCTGCGGTGGGTAAATTAACCGCTAACAGGGGAATGGCAACAGCCGCCAGCAAAGTGGCAGCGGCAATAATATAAGGGCTTAAGCGAAAGATGAATGATGCATTATGAGCCAGTACCACCTGTTTACTGAATAAGCGACGCAAGTCCCGATAAGGTTGCAACAAGGACGGTGGACGACGATTTTGCAACCAGCACTTGACCCGTTTAACCCAGGCACTGAACAAAGGCGCCAGAAAAACGAATAATATTGCCTGAAATAATGCCAGAATCCAGTAGCTCATGTGATTAACCACAGCAGTAGAATAAGCGTCACAAATGAATACATTAAATAGTGTCTTAAATGACCCGTCTGGATACGCCCAACCCGCCGAACGGTTATATGCAGCATTTTAACCACAGGCTGATACAGCCAGCGCCACATTACATCCTCAACCTGCAACTGATAACGGATGGAGGCCGCTTCAGTGGGCAGAAGTTTTTCCGGCTGACGATCAATATCCTCACGCAAACGCCAGACCGAGCTAAAGATACGCTGTATCGGCATGGAAAAAGCGGTTGCGCTGTATTGCATGCGGGATGATAAAGGACCAAAGCCACAGTCCCAGGCATCATCACGCACCGTCTTTACTTTGCCGCTGGGACGTAACACAAAATAAACCACTGCCCAGGCAAGAAAGGCCAGCATGACACCCAGCAATACCAATGGTGCACTATAAGAAGCCGTTTCTGCCGAAACAGGCGTCAGCCATAGCCAGCCATGGGCACTGGCAGTTGGTAATGCATAGCCGGTTAAATTCTCGGTAATACGGCTCATGGCAGATACTGTCCAGCTGGGCAGCACGCCAAAAAGCAGACATAAAGTCGCCAGTATCCCCTGCGCCCAGACCATCCCCTTGCTGGCCTCGCTGGCATGGCGCGCCCGCCGGGTTCTGGCCTTACCTAAAAAAGCAATGCCATATAAACGGACAAAAGCAGCGGCGGCCAGAGCCCCGGTAAGCGCTAACACCACGGCTGCAATGGGGATAATCGCCCTTAACACGCCACTTTGCAGACTATCAACCTGCAGGGCAGTTTGAAAAGTCAGCCATTCGGAAACAAAGCCATTAAACGGTGGCAATGCAGCAATACTAATACAACCAATTAGAAAAAAGCCCCCTGTCCACGGCATGCGTTTTAGCAAACCACCCATGCGCTCAAGATCTTTTTCATGGCTACGCTGAATAACGGCACCCGCTCCCAGAAACAACAGACTTTTAAATAATGCATGATTGAGAGAGTGATACAGGGCAGCCACCAGCCCCAGGGTGCCAAGTAATGGCAGGTCACTACCGAAAAAGATTAAAGACAGACCCAGCGCAATAAAAATAATACCGACATTTTCAACCGATGAATAAGCCAGCATACGTTTCATATCGGTTTGCAATAAGGCATATAGCACCCCGTATAAAGCCGTTATACTGCCAAAGGCCAGCACACCCACGCCCCAGCCCCAGTGAACATTGCCAATCAAATCGAATGTCAGGCGGATAAATCCGTAAATGGCCACCTTCAACATGAC
Organism: Gammaproteobacteria bacterium; assembly: GCA_026998145.1. Lineage (GTDB taxonomy): Bacteria > Pseudomonadota > Gammaproteobacteria > SZUA-229 > SZUA-229 > JALTRC01. The sequence goes on along the minus strand of JALTRC010000450.1, from coordinate 6,002 downwards.
CCCGGACATCAGAGCTGATATATGGGAAGGGGCAACAGGATGGGCTTCCGGCAGCCATACATGAATGGGTACCAGACCGGCTTTCATACCAAAACCCAGCAACCCTAATGTAAAAGCGACACTCGACCACATCAGGCCAAGAGGTGCCTGACGCATCAACTCAAAGGTAAAACCATGACCAAAACCGGCCAGCACACCAAAGCCCAGTAAAATAGCTAATGCGCCGACATGGGCCATTAATAAATAAATAAATGCCGCACGCCGGTTTGCCGCATGCTGATGCTGATAGGACACCAGAAAATAACTGGACAGGGACATCAGCTCCCATGACACCATAAAAGCGAATGCATCATCGGCCAGCAATACCAGATACATGCCCAGCACAAACAATCCGGTAAATAAACCCAACACAGCCAGCGGTTGTTTACCGTGCACATATTCACGGGCATAACCCGGGCCATACAGGCTAATGGCAAACACCACAATACCAACCAGTGAGAGGAAAAAACCGCTTAGGGAATCAATGCGCAAATGCCAGTGCAGCCAGGGCAAACCGGGGGAATAAACAAAGGATTCAGCCAGCCCGTGGAATAAGCTAAGCGCCCCCAGCCAGACCGCCAGCAAACCAGACAGGCCCAGTAATGGAAAAACCAGCAGGCGTAACAGCCACGGCCTGGCATCACTCAGCAGAGCTACGATGGCAGAAGCCAGAGGCAATAATAAAACACCGGTAATCAATAATGCGTTATCAATTTGCAAGGTTCATTATCACTTTTCAGGTAATATTATGATGACTTTATCAGCCGTAATTATTTGCTTAAAGCCGCCTTTTTTTCCCAGCTTCTGGCCTTTTCTATATCCACCGCCAGCCCCAGATCACCGTGTCGATAAATATGGGCCAGAGTCTGCATGGCAATAGGGTTGCCCGCTTCTGCTGATTTTGTAATCCATTTCAGCGCCTTAGCATTATCCTGCAACACATCCCAGGCACCACTTTCATAACGAAGACCCAGCTCATATTCTGCCTGAGCATCCCCATCTTCAGCACGGGCTTTTAATTTGTCAGCCGATTGCTGATACAGCTTGAGGGTAAAATCAACACTGTCCTTCATTAACGCCAGCAAGTCTACCGCTTCACGATAACCCAGGGCCGCTGCACGTTTTAGCCAGCTCTGTGCAATGGTTTCATCTTTTGGCACAGCATAGCCTTCCAGATGTAATTTACCCAGCAGGAACTGAGCATCACTGTTATTTTGCCTGGCCGCTTTTTCCAGCTAGAAAAGTGCCTTCTTTGTATCTTTAGCTATGCCCTGCCCCTGCAAAAGCGCACGACCCAGTAAAAACTGGGCTTCTGCATTGGCTTTTTCCGCTGAATCCTGCCACCACTTAACCGCATGATTCAAATCTTTGGCAACACCTCTGCCTTCAGCATAAGCCTTGCCAAGCATCAGCTGTGCATAGGCATTACCCAAACGTGCAGAACGACGCAGCCAGTACACGGCTTTTTTAGCATCTGGCTCAAGACCATTACGACCTTCAAGATATGCAAGACCATATAAGAGCTGCGCATCCGCATCATCTTCTTCTGCCTCATGTTGAAGAACACGTAAGGCATGAGGGGTGGCTACTTTCGTAGCTGCCAGTACTGGCGTTGCCCCTGCGCAAAATAAAAGCACAATAAGATGAATAAAAACAAACGACCGTGAATTATTTTTCATTGCTGTCGTCCTGATCCTGTAAACGCTGATCAAATGCCTTCAGGCCATCACGCACTGAAGGGAATATATTTTCAGGAGAAATCATATCTTTAAGCTCGGTGCGATCAATCACATCCTGCACCGGTTTTTTAAGATTACAGAAAGCCAGTGTAATACCACTTTGTTTAAGCCTTTCAAGAAGATTCTTCAACATATCAACACCGGAAGCATCCAGACCATTAATGGCATCACCGGCGACCAGAATAACTTTTAATTCCGGGTCATGACTAACCAGATACAGTATCGCCTCTTCAAAATAATTTACATTGGCGAAATACAGCTGACCATCAAATCGTATTGCTGTCACTTTTGATCTCAGTTTGGGAAGATTATGTCGTCGTGCACTGCGCAGCACGCCGTTTTTATCTTCACCCAGAATCACAATCCGCGGCTTCATAGTACGCAACAGGAATAAAATCAGGGAAAGAATAATACCGGTTAAAATACCATTCTGGATATTGGGCGCAAAAGCCAGGGTTGCCACAAAAGTCACAACTGCCGATACACCATCCGGCTTACTGGCCTTCCAGGCATCCTTAATTGTTCCCACATCTATCAGGCTGAATACCGCCATCATAATTACTGCTGCCAGAACCGGTTTGGGTAGATGATATAAGGCATCGGTAAAAAACAATAAGGTTATAACCACCAGCAGAGCACTGAATATTGAAGCCATGCCGGTTTTTGCACCGGACGCCAGGTTCAGGGCCGAGCGGGAAAAGGAACCACTCACCGGCATTGAATGACTGAAAGCAGCAGCCACTTTTGCTACACCCTGACCAATTAATTCCTGGTTTTCATCCCAACGGGTGCGGGTTTTAATCGCAATAATCTTGGAGCTGGACATGGCTTCCATAAAACTGATGATGGCAATAACAAAAGCCGCCGGTAACATATTCATACTCGCCACCCAGTCAACTTCAGGTATCGACAGGCTTGGCAGGCCTTTGGGTATAGCCCCCACAACCGTACCACCCGAGGCGGCGAAACCAAATTGATAACTGAGATAAGTCGCCGTTACCACGACAATTAATACACCGGGCCATTTGGGTAGAAATTTTTTCATGGCAAGCAAAGCCACCAGCGATGATGCGCCAAAAATAAATGATGGTGTATGCATATGGGCCGCATTTTCAATTACATGTAAAACATCACTGAGAAAGTGGGTACTGTTTTTTAACTTCAGGCCCAGCATAGCCGGCAACTGTGACAGACCGATGATAATCGCCGCCGCATTAATAAAGCCGCGTAAAACGGGATAGGATAAGAAGTTAATTAAAACACCCATGCGCCCGAAGCCCAGTGCAATCTGAATCAGGCCGGATAACAGGGCCATTAAAATAACATAGGTATAAAACTGCTCGGTACCATAGGTTGCAATCGTCATAACACTGGCAGCTGTTAGCAAGGATGTCATAGCCACCGGCCCAGTTGACAATGCTGGTGATGATCCCAGTAATGCACCAATAATAACCGGTAATAATGATGCGTATAAGCCATAATAGGCTGGCACGCCAGCAAGCTGGGCATAAGCCAGTGACTGTGGAATGGCAACCAGGGCAACCGTTAAACCGGCAAGGAAATCTGCCTTTAATGTTTCGCGGGTGATTTTTGGCATCCATTCAAGAAAAGGCAGAAACCGTGTCCAGCCAGACTCAGATTTTTTAAGTTGATTTATATTCATTGATAGTCAGATTGTAGAAAGTTGTGATGACTGACAAGCCATTTCTGTACAGGCTGGAAAAAACCTGATGGCTTTACAGATTGCAAATTTTCCGAGGGGTAAATCAATATCTATTCTCTTTAGAGTCGACAATAATCGGCTATACGATTAAACAGACTCAGATGAAGGCACAACACAAAGCATACTTTGTAAGCGGCGCGGTTCTACCACAATATACATTATTATTCCACACTCATGACGATCAAAAAAACGCTTCCGATTATTTTTAACCCCCCCCTGCTTCTGAGTTTCGAATCTTCTCAATAGCTCGCTTACGAACCATTCGTCCTCCTGAATAAGCATTTTTTAGATACAAGCTGTTTCGCCCTGAATGGATCATCGGTTCCATAAAAAATATGCTAAAAATTCTTTCAATCAATTTCTATTAATTATTCTAATCGTTATATCTCGAAATATTATCAAGCTCATCATCTGTAAATTCAGCTTCTACCATTGGAAATAGTTCACGCTCTTCACGGCGAGTATGATCGTGAAGCAATTGACCGAATTGCTGTAACAACGAGTAATCGCCTGCGGCTATTTTTTCCACAAGATCTGCCATAATATGATGCTCCTGTTCAAGCTGCTGACACACGCTGGCGATTTCCCCTCCTTTTTTTCTTGCAACAGAAAAAATACTATCCTCTTCTATTTTGAAGTGCTTCAGCCATTGCTCATTAAAATCGCTTTGCAGTTGTTGACTAAAAGACTGAATCTCTTCGGGTGTTTGAGTCAATATGTCCTTACATTTTTTTGCCAGACGTAAAGACTGATGATGCTCCATGGATAAGGGCTGTAATGGCTTGATACGTTTCATATGGATATTACCTGCATATTATTAAACACATTGAGTTGACAAATATATTGTGACTGATATTTTAAAAAGCCATCATACAGACTTCCCCCTGGGCCATCAGCAATAATCCTGGCATTGATGAAGGCTCACATAATGAAATCAATAAGTGATCATTGGGACTCCCTGTTTTCGGCAAAGGAAGATTGTGAATTAGGCTGGTATGAAAGCGATGTTTCCAAAACAATGGAACTGCTTGAGCATATCAACGGCTGGAAAAATAAAACAATTTTTCTACCCGGTGCCGGCACCTCTATTTTAGTCGAAGAGTTATTGTCTCATGGCCCTCAGCTGATTCTCAATGATATTAGCAACGAAGCGCTGCACAGACTTAAGCAGAAGCTAGCAGATGACAATCATCAAACTTTCTGGCTTTGTCAGGATATAGCTCAAACTATTCAGCAGAAGATTCCCGATATTGATATCTGGATTGACCGGGCTGTTTTACATTTTTTAACTGATGAAAAGGATATACAGGGATATTTTAATAATGTCCGTACAAACTTGAAAATCGGTGGTTATGGTATTTTTGCTGAATTTTCCACCACAGGCGCTGAAAAATGTGCAGGCCTGACATTACACCGTTATTCAGTTGAAGAACTATCACGCAGACTGGGGGATTCTTTCGAACTTGTTTACAACTTTGATCATATTTTTATTAATCCACGCGGCGAGGAGAGGCCTTATATTTACACCCTGTTCAAACGCATAAAAGCCTAAAATCAAAACGAAAAAAAGCCGGCCTATCATCCTGATAGTCCGGCAAGGTAGTTAACTTTTTAAATAATTGTACTTAAGGCTTATACGCCTGTACCCGCTTCTGGAGTTGTACTGCCTGGACCCTGCTCTGAATCGGCACCATCCATTTCAGACTGGTGTTCAATATCCATGGAAATCACATTACCGGCGGCATCCAGTTCCAGTTTTACATTCTGACCATCTTCCAGAGTAAGACCAGCCGGCAGTGTTACGGCAGTACCATTGACTGTTACCTCACCTGTTGTCGCATCTATGGCAACCAAACCTGACAGCTCAGATTTCATGGCACTGATTGTGCCTGTTAGCAGATCCATTTTAACTTCAACCTGCTGTCCGTCTCTGGCTGCAATATCGTCCAGACTCACACCTGCCGGAAGCATTTCAGGCGTTACTTCAACACCATTGATTGTTACTGTTCCTGCACTATCTACAGCAATAGCAGCTTCTACTTCAACCATCAGACTTTGCAGATCCCCATTGGCATCCAGCATGGCTTTCACTTCGAAATCTTCACCTTGATCAGCAAAACTATTGATAAGGCCTGTAGCCTGTAACACTGCATCAGGACTTAGTCCACCCAACGCGCTGTCAATTGCTTGATCACCGGTTGTCAGCACACCATTTTCGATACGGATTGAAAGCTCAACTTTTTCCCGTGCATCGGCTGCATTTATACGCTCTACCTTAACGGCACTGAATGTGCCATCAGCATTTTCAGCCACTTTCATATCCAGCCAGTCACCCTCTACAATGTCTGCAATATTGAAGTATTTTTCGGCATCTGTATTGTCATCCATAATCGTGTTAAAGCTATCAATGGAGATCGTTTTACCATCAATTGTAATCGTGCCTTCTGCTGCATTGACTGCATCAACCTGGGCTTCGATTTCGAAATGACTACCATCATCAT
>JALTRC010000449.1 GCA_026998145.1 Gammaproteobacteria bacterium | reverse complement strand
ACATTATTATGAATGCAGTTCGCAGTGCCGAAGAATCGATTCAGCGGGTTTCCAGGGAGCAGCGTAATATTTCACTGGTGCTGATTATCGTTACCGGTATTACAATTGTGCTGGGTGTGTTATTTGGAGCCCTTATTGCCCGCTCTATTTCATCTGTTGTGTCATCGTTCCAGAATGGCCTGTTGAACTTTTTTCAGTATCTTAATCATCAAAAAGAAACAGTGCGTCCTATAGAAGTGCGAGGTCATGATGAAATTTCTACCATGGCTGAAGTGGTCAATGAGAATATATACAAGATACAGAAGGTCATTGAAAGAAAGGAGGATTATCAGCAGGCATTACTTGAATGGTCAAAAGTTGATTATCAAAATGAAAATCTGACTATTCAAAAAGCCACGGAACTTTCGGCAAAAGCCCTGCATGTGGAAAGGGTGAGTATCTGGCTGTTTAACGAGGAGCAAACAGAATTAAAATGCGAGGATCTTTTCAATGTTCAGGATAATACGCATCTTAGTGGTGATGTATTAACGGAGCGCTTATATCCCATATATTTCAAGTTGATACGTGAAGGCAAAATGTTGGTTGTTGATGAAGCTCAGCAAGATCCCAGAACCCGTGAGTTTGTTAATGATTATTTTAAACCTCTGAATATTCTCTCCGTTCTGGATATGCCAATTGTGCTGGATAATCAGTTACTGGGGGTGATTCGCCATGAAAAAATAGCCGAGCTAAAATCCTGGCAGCCCGATGAACGGGAATTTGTTTATTCCATATTAAATGCAATATCCCTGTCACTGGAAATCAAAAAACGCCGTTTAATTCAGGAAGAGCTGAAGGCGCAAAAAGAAATTCTACACCATAATGCTCACCATGATGCGCTTACCAATTTACCCAATCGTGTTTTATTTAATGACCGCTTAAAACAGTCAATCAAACAGGCGCAGCGCAACGATGATTTTATCGCGGTGTTATTTATTGATCTGGATCATTTTAAAGGTATTAATGATTCCATGGGGCATAAGGTGGGTGATGAGCTGCTGATAGAAGTGGCGCGCCGCTTAAAAAGCAGTATTCGACAAACCGATACCCTCGCACGTTTAGGCGGTGATGAGTTTACGGTAATTCTGGATCAGGTCCAAAATACAGATGCTATTGTTGCTATCACCCAGGGGCTGTTAAAAGTGATGAATGATCCTGTGGAAATTTCCGGGCATTCTTTTTATATCAGCTTAAGCATTGGTGTGGCGATTTATCCTGAAGATGGTGAAACCGTTGATGAGTTATTAAAAAATGCAGATGCGGCTATGTATCAGGCTAAAGATGATGGTCGTAATACCTATCAGTTTTATACGCAGATTATGACGGAAAAAGCATTTGAGCGGGTTGCTATGGAAGCCAGCTTCCGTAATGCATTAAGTCATGAGGAATTTGAGGTTTATTATCAGCCGCAGGTTGATGGGCGAACAGGTGATTATATTGGCATGGAAGCCCTGATTCGCTGGAATCATCCCGACATGGGGCTCATAACGCCAGCAAACTTTTTAAGTTTTGCAGAAGACACGGGGCTGATTATCCCACTGGATTTGTGGGCCATGAGAAAGGCCATGACGCAAATCACGCAATGGTATCAGGCAGGTTTGAAACCGGGTGTGCTGGCGCTTAATCTGTCCATTAAACAGCTACAGAAAGATGACTTTCTAACAACTTTGCAAAGTATTCTGGAAGAAACCGGCTGCCGGCCTGAATGGCTTGAGCTTGAAGTAACAGAGGGGCAGCTTATAAAAGATGGTCGTCAGGCGGTTCGTATACTGAATGATATTAAAGAGCTGGGCGTGAATCTGGCGATTGATGATTTTGGTACCGGCTATTCATCTTTATCACAGCTTAAGCGTTTGCCCATTGATAAGTTGAAAATTGATCAATCCTTTATTCGTGATCTTCCCGGTGATGAAGAGGATTCTGTTATTTCAAAATCAGTTATTGCGCTTTCCATTAATATGGGGCTAAGCGTTATAGCGGAAGGAGTTGAAAGGCAGGAGCAGAGAGATTTTCTGCTTGAAAATGGCTGCTATTACATGCAGGGATATTTTTATGGTAAGCCTGTGCCTGCGGAAGAAATGGAAACGAAGCTCAAGCAGTTTTCTTAGGGGCGGCTGATTATTTTGATTCTTCTATGGCGCGACGAATATCCGATTTATTAAAGCCGTGAAGGGTTTGCCCATCAATCACAATTAATGGTGTGCCACGGCCACCGAGTAACTGAAACATGCGCATGTTTTTATCCGATTCTTCAATATCCAGTTCTGTGTAGGGAAGTTGTTGCTGTTTAAAAAATGCCCGGGCTTTTTTGCAGTAAATGCAGGTTTTTGTGCTTAACATTAAAACATCGGGTGGCTTGTTCTTATCGAATACCAGGGCTTTATTGTTATTGAGCTGGCTCAGTTTTGAACTGCCATAAGCCAGTAGCACAAGTGCAGCCAGAATAAATAATGATTTTCGATTCATGAATATCAGTCAATGGGTGAATCTAGCCATGTTGCTTCATGGCATCGTGATATTCTTTTGTTAATCTTTCCAAGGTTTCTTTATCCATCATATCGGGCCACTGGGACTCTGGAATATTGGCAATTGCCGTGGCACTAAAATCATCACAGCCTGTGCATTTAAAATAAAAAACATGCTTATTCTGGCAGGTAAAAGTATCAATGGTGTAGCTGTCCATTTTCAGTGGTGCCTGGCAGCGTTTGCAGCTAAGGGAAAATTTCTGTTCGTTCATGGTTCCTTACTCTTTCAGGTTTTGTCTAATTTAGCAGAATAGAGCAGCGGAATAACCCTTATTTTAGCCGGGGCGTCCATCAGCCCGGCGGCTAAGATACATGGGGGCGTAGATAATAAACCAGGTGCCCAGACATACTAGCCAGGCCAGGGCCGAGATAATATATAAATGCAGGCCATAGATTTCACTTAAGGCCGGAATATCCGCCAGTATCCGCACTACCGCTGTAAGCTGTAGGCCGATAAACAGACTGATTGTCAGCCTGTTGGCATGTAGGGGGCGGCCGGAGTGGCCAAGTGTTACGCGGCTTGCCATTGCCACCAGCATAGAGGCGACAAAGCCGATGGTTAGTGCATGAATCGGGGCTTTGGCAAGGATCAGGGTTTCTGTGCTCAGTAGCACCAGGCTTTGTATGCTAAACAGTGTCATGCCGATAGCAAACCATATAAAAGATAAATGCAGTACTGCCAGCAGGCCATTTATCAGGCTGTCTTTTAAACGCCATTTATAGCTTAGATAAAAACCGATCAGGGCCATGGGAATGTCGCTGATAAA
>JALTRC010000448.1 GCA_026998145.1 Gammaproteobacteria bacterium | reverse complement strand
TTTTCTCCCGCGCCACCGACATAGAATCCATTCGCCACGCTATTGTGATGCTGGGCCGCAAGCAGCTGTGCACCTGGGCCTCCATGATGGCTCTGAGCAGCATGGATGACAAACCCAGAGAGCAGGTACGCATTGCCATGATACGCGCCAAAAGTTGTGAGCTGCTGGCACACAAGGCCAGCAAGGATGGCGCCGACAGCTTCTTTACCGTGGGCATGTTTTCGGCGCTGGATTTGCTGATGGATCGCAGTCTGGAAGAATTATTAAACGCCCTGCCCCTGGCCGATAATATTGTCGCCGCCCTGCTTAACCGGGAAGGGGAAATGGGCGAAGCCCTGAACTGCGCCCTGGCTCAGGAATCTGCCGACTGGCTGAATATTCGCTTTGGGGATTTAAGCCAGGATGATTTAAGTGATGTGAATATCGAGGCCATTAACTGGGCAGATGAAGTCTTAAACGCGGTTTAAACTGTCCTGCTCAGCATTAGGTTCCCGCACTCGGCCACTTCACACTGCCAGCCGGATTCAATAAAACTGGTGGAATTTTTTTCCACAATCAGCACTGGCCCAGCAAACTGTTGCCCGGCTCCCAGCTGCTCCCGCTGATAAATATCCACCGGCGACTCATAAGCATACACCTGCGTCTGACCCTGCCTGCCCTGCTGCATACGCTCTGCGGGTGGCAGAGCCTGCATGGTAAATCCGGCAGCCTCCGCTGTTACCTGTACCCGAATATTCACCAGCTCAACCGGCATATCCAGCCGGTGTCCATAACGGGATTCATGGAGCTGATGGAAATCATCACTCACCGAGGCCAGATTCGTCCAGGGCAGGTTAAGGGTGAAAGACTGCCCCTTATAACGACAATCCAGCGACCATACACACGCTGGCTCTCCTGAGATTTCTCCTGCCATATCCTCCAGGGCTTTGGCCGTTAACTGCTCAAATGCTTGCCGTAATATCTCTTCATGGCAATCATCAATCAGTCCATTAAGAGTGCGTGACAGATTGCGGGATGGCCTCGCCACCAGCATACCCAGTGCCGACAAAACGCCCCCATGCAGCGGCACTATGGCGCGCTGCATTTGCAGGGCATCGGCCAGTGCGCACACATGCAGGCCACCGGCGCCCCCGAAAGACACCAGATCAAAGCCTGCCGGGTCCATGCCCCTTTGTACGGAAATCACCCGCAAGGCCGCCACCATATGTTCATTGGCAATACGAATCACCCCTTGCGCCGCCTGTTCAACAGTCATATTCAAGGGTTCGGCGATGGTTTGCAAAGCCGCCCTTGCCGCCGCCAGATCCAGCTGCAAGGAGCCGCCCAGCGCCGCCGTGGCCGGCAGGCGTCCCAGCACCAGATTGGCATCAGTCACCGTTGGCTTGCCCCCGCCCTGTCCATAACAGGCAGGGCCGGGATCTGCCCCCGCCGAAGCCGGCCCCACATGCAGCATACCGCCCGCATCCAGGCTGGCAATGGAACCGCCACCGGCGCCTATGGTATGCATATCCACCATGGGCACAGGCACCGGATAATGGCCGATATGGCCTTCCGAGGTCAGTTTGACATCCCCGTCAATCAGCGCCACATCGGTGGAAGTACCACCCATATCAAAGGTCAGCAACTGCTGCCTGCCAGACAAAGCCGCCATAAACTGAGCGGCCTTCAGTCCACCTGCCGGGCCGGACAGCAATAGACTCACCGCCTGTTTAGCCGCCTGCCGGGCGCCAATGGTACCGGCTGAGCTTTGCATAATGGACAGGGATGCACCGGCTGTTTTCTCCTGCAGGCGTTGCAGATAGCTTTCCATCAAAGGTCCCACATAGGCATTCAAACAGGTGGCCATGCCCCGCTCAAATTCCCTGTATTCCGGTAGCACATCGGAAGAGCGACTGATAAAAATATCATCCGGCACAATGGCGGCAATCTGTTTTTCATGACCGTCATCCAGAAAGGAAAACAGTGTATTGATGGCAACCGCCCGGGGCTTGCGATCCATAATCTGCTGGCGCAGTTTTTTCAAATCCTCCTGACGGGGCGCCTGCAACACTTCGCCCTGGGCCGATAAGCGACAGCCCACTTCCAGGCAATCCTCTTCATCAATAAAAAATGGCTGAGCTTCGGGCTGCAAGTTATATAACTCGGAACGCGCCTGCCGGCCAATATGCATCACATGCTTAAAACCCCGGTTGGTAATATAAAGGGTTTTCACCCCTCTGGATTCCAGCACCGCATTGGTGGCAACAGTAGAACCATGCACCAGCTTCAGACCTTCCAGTGTTATGCCCATTTCAGCTATGCCCTGCAAAATGGCCTGCTCAGGGGCTGCCGGTGTGGATAGCACTTTATGAATATGAATTTCATCCCCGTCAAAATACACAAAGTCGGTAAAGGTGCCGCCGGTGTCCACACCCAGCCAGGAATTTTTTTCTGTTTTTAATGTCATTAGATTGGTTTAAAACATTTTGTATTTAATACGCATATTGAACAGGCATTCCTTGCCTAATGCAAAGGCTCTGAATAATATAGCCAGCCTATGGAAAAAACACTCATTAAGGCCGAACAACTACAACATTTTTATGGTGACAGCTGTGCCGTGCAATCTATCAGCCTTGATTTAAAGCAGGGTGATATTCTGGGACTGCTTGGCCCCAATGGTGCGGGAAAATCCACCACCATGAAAATGCTTTGCGGCATATTACCGCCTCATCAGGGACAGATCACCATTAATGGCTACGATCTTTTGGAGCAGCCAGCAAAAGCCAAACAGCAAATCGGTTATCTACCGGAGCAGCCACCCCTTTATAATGATCTGAAAGTCAGCGAGTACCTGAACTACAGCGGCCAGCTGCGTCACATACAAAAAGCAGATCTGCAGCAGGCAACGCAAACTGCCATGGAACGCTGCGGGCTAGAACAGGTACAGCATAAACTCATCAGCCAGCTTTCCAAGGGTTACCAGCAACGGGTAGGCATTGCTCAGGCCATTATCCATAATCCGCCGGTGATTATTCTGGATGAGCCAACCGTGGGGCTGGATCCCATTCAAATTCGGGAAATCCGCCAGCTGATCAGTGAGCTGGGGCAGGAGCACGGCATTATTTTATCCACTCATATTTTGCCGGAAGTGGAGCTGATCTGTAATCAGGTGAATATTGTTCATCAGGGACAACTGGTTTACAGCGACAGCATGGACGCCTTAAATCAGCGCCAGTCTCAGGAGCTCATTATCAGTATGATACAACCGCCAAAAGCTAGGCAGCTTGAATACGAGCCCTATGTTATTTCAGCTAAAAGCCTTTCCCGTAACCGCTTTAAGTTAAAGGTAGAAGACAGCGAGCTGGCGGCTC
>JALTRC010000447.1 GCA_026998145.1 Gammaproteobacteria bacterium | reverse complement strand
TTCTTTCCAATCCTTGTAAGTGGATATGGAAAGAAACTTTTCCTGATTAAGGTGACAGCTGCCACAGAGTTCTGATGTTTTATGCAGGGCACTGTATTGTGATTTATGCACAGGAGATTTTGAATCTTTTAATGGCCCATAATGGGTATCACTCCTGCCCAGTGTTACCGTATCGCTGATTCGTGTATGGTAGCGTCCATTAGCATCCTGTTTGATGTGAACGGACGCTACACTATGACAGAATATACATGAAATACCGTGGTCTTTTTTCTCACTCATTGCAACACCAAGGTCAACTTCCTTGCCTTCTTTATGGGCTTTAAGGGATAGCAATGGAAAATGACAGTCGGCACAATCTCCTGTTTCACCCTTTTTCATGGGTTTAAAACCGAGGCCATCAAAGCCTCCAGTACCATGCTCGCCAGTATAGAACTGGTATACCTTTTGATTATTAATGTCTTTGGCCATGCGTGATGTTTTCCACTCTTGGAAAATACGCTGATGACAACTCCCGCAATATTCAGGACTTGTCAGAGGAGAGTTTTCAGCTGCCATTAGTTCACCTGAAAATAATACAAGTAAAAGCATATATAAAATATTGTTAATTTTAGTCATATCTGGATTCCTGAATTTATGAGTCTTAACCTGTATTGCAATAGCAGTATTGCTTATTTAACTTGCCTAATGAAATCTCTGGCATTATCACCACGCAGGTTTTCAGCCAGACCTATAAGCCCATCGGTTAAATATTTTGCTTTTATGCCCTTTGAGCGCAGGTATACCATAGCAATAGCCGCCCGATCTTTATGGGGGCATGCTGTGACAATAACCTTGTCTGTTTGCAGTTTTTTTAAATTATTCGGTAACGCGTTTAACGGAATATTAATCGAAGGACCAACTTTCCAGGCGGCATATTCTTCTTTAAAACGAATATCAATAAGCTGGGCTTTTCCCTGTTTTAATAATTGAATCAGCTGCTTGCTGTCTATTTTCATTTCCTTGCGGGCAGCATAATCAAATCCGCTAATATATGCCTCTAATGTATTATCACTGGTATTACTCTCACTGGCATTTGCCTGTGTACTTATAAGAGAGGCGGCCATTAAGCATAAAACTAAAACAATTGATTTTTTCATTTGTAGTCCTTAACGTTTTTCCAGCCTGCCAGAGAGTTGTGTGCCGGGTAATACCGTATTATAAACCGTGCCGTATTTACGAATGTTTTCGTGCATCAGGTTTATTTTACGCTCGCTTTCGTCGCTATCGACAATAATCTCATAATCAATGCGGGACATTTTGGGTGGTGAATCCTGTCTTTCACCGTGTACCCGGATGCTGACAGCCCGGTATTCAAAATGAATCATCGGTGCAATGCGTTCCATATTTTTTAAAATACAGGCAGCCACAGCTGCCAGTAATAATTCAGCTGGATTAAATGCATCTGCCCGGCCTTTTAAATCTGTATCAATGACAAGCTCTGCATCCTTGCATTGCGCAATACTGCCGTGGGCATCAATACGTTGTGCTGTGATTTCATATTCCAGCATGCTTATCTCCTAAGTTTACTAGTTGCTGCAACAGCCACCACCGCCGCTGCTTGTTGAACCGCTTTGCTCCGTGCAACCCTCTAACCATTGCGCAATGGTGTCACGGCTGGGCACGCCCCCTGAATGTACGACTTTTTCATCAATCACCACTCCGGGTGTGGACATTACACCATAAGCCATAATGGCCTGTATATCTTCCACTTTCTCCAGTTGTATCTGGGCATTTTTTTCAGCTGCAACCTCTTCGATAAGTTTCTGAGTGGTTTTGCAGTTGGCACAGCCTGTGCCGAGTACTTTTATGTTTATCATGTTTTTCTCCTGTTCGTTTATTAACAACATGCCTGGCCTGAAGCGGTCGTTGTACAGCAGGCCTCAGCAGATTTGGGTTTATCTGTTTCCTGGTTTTTTACAGCCTGATCGAAGTTGTAATCCATTATTTCACCGGCTTCATTACGCAGATGCCGGGCTATTTCCACCACTGTGTCTATATGGCTTTGGGATACGCCCATCTGTCTTAAGGCACCTCTGATTAAGTCTATTATGCCTCTGGCACACAGGTGAGTTCACAATCAAGGCGCAGCTTTGAAAGCATGCTTATTGCCTGGTGAAAAGCTGGAACGTAGAGTGTGAGCTCACCTGTGCGCCCCGAAGGGCGCGACCTGAAGCATCCATCTACTGTGTTGCGCTTCTTGTAAAGGGCCGGCCATTCACTGCGAAGCGACGCCTTGTAGCTGAATGCTTCAGATCACGCAGAGACATGATAGACTTAATCAGAGGTGCCTTAATTTATCCACCTGACATAAACCGTTTTTAGGGTGGTTAGCGGCAATATTGGCCGCCAGTGATACCATGGCAACAATGGACGGATGCAGAGTATTTTCATGCATTTTATTTACCTCGTTTATGAAAGCGTGATATTAAAAATCAGACCGACCAAAAAAATTCCAACGGCAACAACCGTTGCAAAAGTTGCAATCAGCCGGGGCTTTAATACCTTGCGTAAAATAATCATTTCCGGTGCGGACAGGGCAATGACACTCATCATAAAGGCCAGCACGGTACCCAGTGCCGCACCCTTGGCAAGCAGAGCCTGTACAATGGGTATCACTCCGGCGGCATTGGTGTACATGGGTACGCCCATGGCAATGGCAGCGGGTAACGCCCACCAGGGAGCATCCTTACCCATAATGGTGACCATAAAATCTTCCGGCACATAACCGTGTATGGCGGCGCCCAGAGCCACGCCGCCAACAATATACAGCCACACCTTGCCGACAATTTCCTTTACATGATCAAAACCGCTTTCAATACGCTGGCCCCAGCTCAGTTGCGCAATTTCAACATCAGCAGCAGGCTGGCTGTTTTGCATATCACGAACCCAGTCTTCCAGATGTTTTTCCATGCCCAGCTCACCAATCACCAGGCCGGCAAAGATGGCAATAAACAGTCCAAGCCCCAGATAAAGCAGAGCCACTTTCCAGCCAAACATACCAAATAACAGGGCCAGAGCGACTTCATTAACCATGGGGGCCGAAATCAGAAAGGAAAAGGTAATGCCCAGGGGAACCCCTGCCTGTAAAAAGCCGATAAACAGAGGCACGGCCGAGCAGGAACAGAAGGGGGTGACTATGCCCAGTGTCGATGCCATAACATTGCCAATGCCCAGACGTTTGCCGGATAATATGGCGCGGGTGCGTTCAGCCGACACAAAGGTATGGATAATGCCCATGACAAATACAATGCCGGTCAGTAATAACAGCACTTTGGGTGTGTCATAAAAGAAAAATTGCAGGGCACCGCCCAGATGGCT
>JALTRC010000446.1 GCA_026998145.1 Gammaproteobacteria bacterium | reverse complement strand
CCATCAACTGCATCAACAACTGGACGCCGCCATGCAACAGGGCCGCGACCGTTTGCTGGAATACAACTCCTGCCGCCCCGATGTTTCCCAACAACTACAAGAGGACGCCCTGCACCACGACCAGCACAATTTTATTGCCGATTATATGGAACAGGTATTTGATGCCTTTGGCGTCAATAACGAAGCACAATCCGATCATCGCTTTATACTCTCGCCGGGCAACCACATGCTCGGCCACTTCCCCGGCCTCTCCGATGACGGCATGACCATCACCTACAAACGCAACCTGGCGCTAAGCCATGAAGACATACACTTTTTAAGCTGGGAACACCCCATGGTCATACACGCCATGGACATGATAACCAGCAGCGAAATGGGCAACACCGCCGTCAGCGCCCTGCCCTATCAAAACCTCAGCGCCGGCAGCCTGCTGCTGGAATGCCTGTTTGTACTGGAGGCCCCATCCTCCGAAAACATACAAACCCGCCGCTACCTCCCACCCACCACCATCCGCCTGCTACTGGACGAAAAAGGCCGCGACCACCACAGCCAGCTCAGCCACGCCCACATCCACCACAATGAAACGCCGGTAGATGCAGAAACTGCCAGCATGATAATAAAAGCCAAACAGCAGGAATGTCGGCAGATGATTAACACAGCAGAACAACAGGCCGGGCAACAACAAAAGCAGATTATCGATACCGCCATGGACAATATTCAGCAAAGCCTGCAAAAAGAAATTAACCGGCTGGAATCATTAATAAAAATGAACCCCAGTGTACGGCAGGATGAAATTCAGTATTTCAGAAAACAGAAAAAACAGCTGGAACAGGCATTACAATCAGCAAGCTTACGGCTGGATGCGGTGAAAGTGATTGTAACCACATAATTTTAGCTATGGCTTATATTCCCTACGATTGATATGTGAATATTGATAATAGAGATGGATTGATTTAGGCTGCATGCAATAATAAATACGAAAAAAGCAGCATGCACGATAAATAAGGGGAATTAGGGTAAGCCGTATTTCTTATTTATTCTGCGTGGTGTCTAAATCACTGTTAGGCAAGGAAAGTTAAAGTGAAAGATTTATTAGATAAATTATCTTCATATAATATTTTTAATTATCTATTACCGGGAGTTTTGATTTCTATCATTGCAGATAAAATTACGGCATATCACATTATCCAGCCAAACATAATTCTTGGGGTATTTTTATATTACTTTATCGGTCTATTAGTTAGTAGAATTGGGTCGTTAGTTATTGAGCCAGTATTAAAATATATCGGTTTTGTTAGCTTTGCTTCTTACTCAGATTTCGTGGCTGCATCAAAGGTCGATAGTAAACTAGAGTTATTATCAGAAGTTAATAATATGTATCGAACATTTATTTCATTATCATTATGCCTAATTCTTATTAAGGTTTTTGAGTACCTATCTAATAAGATCCAATTTATTAAAGATTGGCAAGTTGAAATATTTATTGTTTCTTTGCTTGTGTTGTTTCTATTTTCATATAAAAAACAAACGGCTTATATAACTAAACGAATATCAACATGGAATAGTAAGGAATAAATTATGACCGATTATTTTGAAATCGATTTCTTGAATGTGGGTGAAGGTAAAAGTGGCGATGCAATCGCAATAAGATATAACTTATCTGATGAAAGCACTATCCATGTTGTTGATGGAGGATTCCAAAAAACAGGTGACGACTTAGTAAATCACATTAATAAATATTATGATTCACCTTCTCGAATTGACCGTGTAGTTTTAACTCATCCCGATGGTGACCATGCAGGTGGGTTGCGCAGTCTATTTGAGCATTTTGACGTTGGCGAGCTATGGATGTTGAGACCATGGGATTATGCGGATGAATTAATTGATAGATTTAAACGATTTACATCAATAGAAAATCTAGAAAAACGTTTAAAGGAGTTGTATCCAAATGTTTTGGCTCTTGAAGAATTAGCCAAGGAGAATGATGTTCCGATATTTGAACCATTTCAAGGTGCTAGCATAGGAGAATTTATTGTTCTTTCTCCTTCAAAAGAATTATACCTTGATCTAATTGTCGATTCGGAGAAAACACCAGAAGCTACTAAATTGGCTGAAGAATCACTACTTGAAGCCGCCGGGAAAATATTGAAAAAAGCAGTGTCTTTTATACGTTCAGCTTGGGGTGAAGAAGTATTTCCTGAAGATGACACAAGTCCAGAAAACAATATGAGCATTGTTCAGTTTTCTAATTTATGTGGAAATTCAATATTGCTAACCGGTGACGCTGGTCGTGCTGCATTAACAACGGCTATTGATTATGCGCCATACGCCGGTTTATCTCTGCCCGGAATTGATAGAATCCAAGTCCCTCATCATGGGTCACGTCATAATGTCTCTAGTGATATTCTTGATTCATTGCTAGGTCAGAAATTGGACTCACAAGCAGAAAACTTTACAGCAATTGTGAGTGCGGCGAAGGATGATAAAGATCATCCACGAAAAGCGGTAATTCGAGCATTTATTCATCGAGGTGCAAAGGTTATAACAACAGAGGGGAATTCAGTGAGAACTGGACATAATGCCCCAAATAGAGATGGATGGAGTGCTGTTGAAGCTATACCATATCCTGAAGATCAGGAAGAGTAAATTGCCTAACAAACGCATACACTCGGACAAAATTAAGCTGCGCCGCTTCGCTATGCAACTTAATTTTGCCGGTGATGCGAAGCGTTATGCCCAAGAAAGAAAAAGAGGCAGCGTCCAAAAAAGTATGCTAAATTGTACATTATTATGTACAAAGAGTATTTAGCTATGCAGCCTATAAATCTAAAAGAAGATGTTCAGCCCCTCTCAGAATTTCGCTCTGGTGTCAGCTCATACATACAGCAAGTTACTGAAACTAAAAGGCCTTTACTGATTACACAGCATGGAAAAGGTGTTGCAATATTGGCTGATGTAGAAGAATTTGAAAAATTACAGATGCGCTTAGAGCTTTTGGAAAATATATATAAAGCTGAATCTCAAATAGAGGAAGGTAGAGGTATCTCCCATGAAGATGCTAAATCAATGGTAATGAAGAGCATAAAATCTTGAAAATAATCTGGTCACCCCTGGCAGTAGACCAAGTTCGAGATATAGCGTCATATATAGCATTAGATAAACCATCGGTTGCTGTGCAGTGGGCAGAAAAAATATTTAACTCAGTAGAAATACTCTACGATAATCCTGAGAGCGGACGAATCGTGCCCGAAGTAAAAAGAAAAGAAATACGAGAGCTTGTGCAAGGTAATTACAGAGTAATATATAAAATAAAATCGAAAGAAAAAGAAATTCTAGTTTTAATTGTTCAAAGTTTTTGGCAG
>JALTRC010000445.1 GCA_026998145.1 Gammaproteobacteria bacterium | reverse complement strand
TTCTTTGGAAGCTTAAAACAGGAACGGGTTCAGTGGAAAAACTACCAGACTCGTTATGAAGCACAGCAGGATATCCTGGAATATATTGCCATGTTTTATAACCATGAAAGGCTGCATTCGTATCTGGGTTACATGAGCCCGAATGCATTCGAACAGAAATTATTGGAAGTGGAAAAAGCGGCTTAACTGAGGTGTCACAAAATGCTTGACCACGTCATATACCATAACGAGTCAACCGGCTCAGGGGATGGCGACTGTGTCCAGTGATGGTCTGCTGAGTTATACCGCCAATAAGGGAACTTCAGGTGCTGATAGTATAACGGTACAGGTGGCTGATGCGGCAGGTGCAACAGCGGATGTTGTTGTTGGTGTTACCATAACAGCGGTAAAAAGTAGCGGTGGAGGCGTGCTTAATCTGTACAGCTTGTTATTGCTATCTGCTATGATTGCTTTAATGCGCCGGCATGGGAAATGGTTTTAATGCATATACAGGGTGCCATTTATTTCTCTGGATAAATGGTGCCCTCACTAAACTTCCCAACTCTGTTTCCGGCATAAGCCGGACATATCACAATAGTTACACACTTTTTCGTCGCCCTGGGCTTTAAGGGCAGCGCCCTGTTCAAGGGACTCAATTAATATCTGTAAACGCTGCAAATTAAGTTGCTTAAGATTTTCCAGTGATTCATCGGCCAGATGTGCCGCTGTTTTTACGCCTTTATCCAGAGACAGGTAAAGCACTTCCTGTACATTATCCATGAGCATGGCATAGCTGCTTAGCTGTACATCCTCACCCGAATTAATATTGTGCTGGCTGGCTACAGCACCGGTTTTATAGTCGATAATAGAAAGCTGCTGCTGTTGCCGGTCAATGCGATCCAGACGGCCAAAAAGGCTGTGTTTATTATCAATGGCTACGGTTTGTTGTTGCTCCATTTTATAAATCTGCCAGGCTTGCTGGCGTTCTATTTGCCAGTCAATATAGGCCGGCACAATATCCAGCCAGCGATTCAGCCAGCCTCGATGCTGCACATTATCTTCCAGATCTTTTGTGAACTCTTTTTTTGAGAATGCAGTTAACTGTTCAATAGCCTGCTGGCGATTTTCAATTTTAATGGCGGGAACTTTCTGGTGAAAAATATGCAGAATATGATGCACCTTTTCACCATATTCAGATTTCTGTAATGTCTCTTTTATTTCTTCTTTTGCCCGCAGCTTTAAGCTGTCGGCAGCAAAAAATAAATAAGGGCAGTTAATCAGGCGCTGGTAGCGTGAGGCTGAAAAGGTTTCCGGAATCAGTTCTTCATTGAGTACAACTGCCGGCGGTTGGGATTGTTCGGGCAGTGGAGGCTGGTCTGTATCCTGATAGGTTTTTAGCTGCTTTAATATGACGGGCATGGCAATGTCATGTAAATTAATTTTTAATGCCTGTTGTGCAAACACATCTAATGAACTTAACCAGGGAGAGGGGGCAATATACTCACCATTATTTTCGCTGGTGTAAGTGATAAAAACTTCATTGGCGGATTGCAGCAGGCATTTAAATAAGTCAAAGCTCTGTTGTTTCTGTTGTTGCCAGTGTGGCAGCTTTAAGGCGCTGCGCACCTGCTGGTTGAAAAAGCTACTTTGCTTTGCACTGCCTGGCAGGCTTTGTTTATTGGCCGCCGCAATAATCAGCGCATCAAAATGGCAATATTGTGCCTGTTGCATATTCATTAGCTGTACGGGCGATTGTTGATTAAAGGGTGTGAATGATTGCGCTTCCAGTGTATCGGCCAGCCATATTCTGAAATCCGCCCAGCTCATTTCCGGTGAGGCATATTCAATCGCCTGTTGCATTTGCTGAAGATTTTGCAGAATAAGCTGCCCTGCCTTATCCTGTTCCAGAAGTTGTTCAATACCCAGTTCATGCAGGCTTTTAAGCAGAGCTGATAAATAGTGATCCGCAGAATATGTATTGGCTGACTGATAAAGCTTGATCAGCTCTTTTGCATTTTGTTCAAGCTTTTCCAGTAGCTGGCTCACCGCTTCAAACTGTTTTTCATGCCAGTGTTGCAGACGTTCCCGGCGGAACTTAAGTGCCTGTTGATAACGCTGTAAATTTTGCGGGATGTTTTCGTAATGGATAATATCCTGTTCCAGCCGGTAAACCTGTTGCAGGTGGCTGTCTTTATTCTCTGTTGCGCAAAAGAAAGGGGACTTTAATAAATCCAGCATGGGCTGGTGGGCAAAATCCTCTTCTATGCATTCCAGCCAGCGTTCAATAATTGTGGCGGCACTGGTGGTGGGCAGCAGCCAGCCGGCTGTATCCCGTACCTGTATATTGTATGCTTCCAGAATAGCCCGTATCCGCCGGGCCAGTTTTCGATCTTCTGTCACTATGGCTATATTTTGATAAGCCTGCAATAAATATAAACGACTTTGCAAACTGACCGCCTGGGCTTCCTGTTCATGGCTACAGGCGCTAAACAGTTTCAGGTGCCTGGTGATGCGTTCTGAATCAAAATCAAGGTTCTGGCTGCGTGATTTAAGTGATTGTTGATGGTTATAAGTCTGTTGTAAAAAATAATCCAGGCTGTTCTTTTCAGGTGAGGGGGCATGGGGTATCTGGGAAATAAATGTGACCGGATAATGGCTGGCCAGATTTTTATAAAAGGCCAGTTCAGCCTCACTTAAATCATCATTGTTTACGACATAAAAACAGCTGTTTTCGGTTAGCTGATCAATGGGCTGCGACAGGCTCATCTGGTAATGGGCCGCATCATCAATCAGGTTCATGGCTTCCATCTGCTGCTGCCAGGCATGCCACAGGCTGTGCACCAGTCGGGCTTCCTGGGAAAGATAATGCAGTTCGTGCTCTGCACCATAAGCCTGTTGTAACTGGTTTTGCCATTGGCTATCACTTGTGTCCATTAACGGACGGGCATAATGGCTGAGTTCATCAAACAGGCCTAACAGGCTGTTGCATACCTGCCAGATATTGCCGGGATTAAAAAGACTCGGATACTGTTTAAGGGCTTCCAGTAAAAGTAGCTGGCGGCTTGCCTGATTGATGCGTTGTCGCCCGGATGGAATAAGGCTATGGTTTTGTAGCCAATGGGGCAGATTGTCAATTATCGGGCCAAGCAGAGCATTACACTGCTGGCTGAATGCGTAGCGCAGCTGCTGGCCGGCCAGTGCATTGGGAATCAGTATATGGATATGACTCAGATCCGGTAGGGATGTTTGATGTGCCTGTAAAATCAGTTGTGCCAGTTTATGGGGAAACGACTCCTCAGCCGCGATTTGTAATGGTTCGCCAGATGATGCACTGGGATGAAATGGGAGATTATCGTTCATGGGGCATAGCTTAACTGTACTTCGCGGGATTTTCACATAATAATAGGCGAACTTTTATTAAGGAAAAGCAAGGTTGTAGTATGAAATCGATTCGTAAAGCTGTATTCCCCGTGGCCGGTATGGGCACACGTTTCCTGCCGGCTACCAAGGCCAATCCCAAGGAAATGCTGCCGATTGTGGATAAGCCGCTGATTCAATATGCGGTTGAAGAGGCGGTTGAAGCGGGTATAGACACCATGATTTTTATTATTGGTCGCACTAAGCGGGCCATTGCGGATCATTTTGACAAGGCCTATGAGCTGGAAGCCGAGCTGGAAGCCAAGCAGAAAGACAAATTATTAAAGCTGGCGCGGGATGTGATTCCTCCCCATGTAAACTGTATTTATATTCGTCAGTCAGAGGCCCTGGGTCTGGGCCATGCAGTATTATGCGCCGCACCGGCTGTGGGTGATGAGCCCTTTGCGGTTATTCTGGCAGATGATCTGGTGAAGGCGGAAGATCAGAACTGCATGGAGCAGATGGTGAATATTTACAATGAGTACCAGTCCAGTATTATTGGTACGGAAACCATTGCCAAAAGCGACAGTGATAAATACGGCATGGTCGCAGGCCCTGTGGTGGATAAGCGTGTGTCTGAGGTGCAGGAGATTGTTGAAAAGCCGGCACCTGAAGATGCACCATCTGATCAGGGGGTTGTGGGACGCTATATTTTAACCCCGAGAATTTTTGATAAATTACGCACAACCGGACGGGGTGCAGGTGGTGAAATTCAGTTAACTGATGCTATAGCCGCATTACGTGCCGATGAAAAAGTTTATGCCTATTCTTTTGAAGGCAAGCGTTATGACTGTGGCAGCAAGCTGGGGTATTTACAGGCGACGGTTGAATATGCCCTGTGTCATGATGAGCTTAAAGATGATTTCTGTGCTTATCTGAAATCGCTGGATTGTTCTGTTAAGTAAAGGCGCATCTAAAAGCCTTGAAGAGAAACGCCGCTGAAAATATCAGCGGCGTTTTTTTGTGCTTATGTTTCAGGGTGCAGGTGTGAAACTGTATTCATAAGCCGTATTGGCATCCAGCCCGTTACTATACACTTCATTCAGATAGCTGGCATTGCCCAGGGCCGCTGCACGCCAGTCATCAGGCTCTGTTCCTGTATTGATATCCTGTCCGAAAATATCATTAATGGTTGTAAAAATACCATTTAATAAATCATTGCAGTCATCACCGATGCTGGCGCATTGTGTGCCGGTAAAATAGGCACTGTCCAGATTCAGCAGGCTGATAATATTATCCAGGCTAAGTAAAAAGCCGCTTGTATTATCTGTGGTGCGTCCGCCGCGATACTCGGAGCTTGTGACGGTTTTATTGATGTAATTCCCATCACCATCAGCCTGAAAATAAAAAGTATCCCGCTTGCTAAACAGGTAATTACCCAGATGGTTACCGGTTAAGGCACTGATTTCCAGCGGCAGGGAAATATCATTAAATTCAGATAAGGCAGCACCATTGCCAAAGGCATCGCTAACCGTAATAAAGCGAATTTGCGGGATTTCACTAATGCTATCCACCGCAAAGAACTGGGCTTTCATATCAATCAGGCCGCGAATGGTAAACACCTGATCCAGGGAGCTGGCGATCAGATCTTTTACAAGATAAATGCGCATGGCATTGGCCCAGGCATTACCATCATCAAATTGCAGCAGCATATCAGCAGTTTTCTGCTGGCTGGTGAAATTAAAATCCATGCGCATTTTAACCGGGTCATCGGCGGCCCGGGTGCCGTCATTCAGTGCAGTGGCATCTATCACCATCCGGCCTTCAACGGTATCTGCATCGCTTCGATTCCAGGAAACAAAAAACTGCGGGTCTTCGCCTGCAACCGGCGGTACGGATCGGCTGTAATTGTAATAAAGGCGCACAGTGATCTGGCTATCGGAATCATCGGTAATGCTGTAGTGAGTCGGTTCGTCTGCTTTAAAATCGCTGCTGTTATTGTCATTTTCGGTTTCTATAATCTGGCCGTTATGGGGGACGACTTCTGAAAAATCAATCAGAAAATCTGCGATACAGGTCCAGGTGGCCATCACCGATGTCATGAACTTTGTGGTTTGATAACCATTGCGGAAAGGGTCGTCATCATCTATGCCGTTAAAGGCGCAAGGCTCCCCGCTGCCGGATGAAGCCATCTGCATGAAAGCGACAGATTTCAGCGCAATTTGATTGAAGCTGGATTTTTGCAGCACTGTGCTGGCCTGTCCGCCGGTAATGCTATCGGGCAGCTCCAGCTTCAGCTCGGGTGTACTGTCTGTGGATTTATTCGTGGTATCACTGGCTGAGCAGCCAAGCATCAGGCTGCTGCACAGTAATAAAGTGGGTAGGTTTGATAAGACTTTCATAACTGAACTCCGTGGGTGAAAGATGAATTTAGTCGGTTCAGTGAATAAGAGACCTGGCCTGTGTCAGAATTTGAAAAATAATTTGGCGTCCGTCCATATTCCCTCCGTATCCCTGTAAGCAAAATATTTTTTCAAAATTTAAAACATTTGCTGTCTTCTTTATCCGTATTACTAATATCCCTTTATAATAAGCCTATGCGAATTGCACTTAGTCTATTGCTGATAATGCTCTGCCTTCCCGGTATAAGCCGGGCGGCGAATGATTTTCAACTGCCCGATGATCCGCGCCAGTCCATTACCTACTGGAAACCCCATGTGTTGCCGGCTAATAATCCTCTGGTCAAACGGGCGGAATCGGTCTTTTCCGTATTATTACAGGGCTGGGATCCGTCGCGTCTGGCGCCCGGGCTGGCGGTGATTCAGTCGGCAGATGGGGCCTGGGCGGCGTCTTTAGCCGATGGCAATATTCTACTCAGCCAGCAGGCCATTGAAATCTGTCTCAAACTGGGACAGAAGCGGGGGGATGATCTGCTGGCCTTTGTGCTGGCCCATGAGCTTGCCCATCAGCGGGCCGATGATCTATGGCACCAGCGTTTTTTCCGCATGATGGGTAATCAGTTAAAACAGCAGATTCAGCAGGACCTGAAAATTGACGGGGACACCATAGCCGATATTGAGCAAAAGGAAGCCCAGGCAGATCATGATGGACTGATTCTGATGAGCAGCGTGGGCTATGACCCTTTTCAGGTGCTGGAAGCGGGCAATTTTTTTACCGCCTGGGTGGAAAATATCTGGCAGCAATCCTGTGACTCTGCCGGGGAGACAGCTATTACCGCGGCCTGTCAGCAGGCGGAGCAACGAGCCTTGCGCACCCGCACCCAGTTAAAACAGGTGGCCAGGCAAAGCCTGTTATATGAAATGGGTGTGCAGTCTTTTATTGCGGGTCACTATCCACAGGCGCGGCAGTATTTTACCGTGTATGGACGGGACTATCCGGGGCGGCAGGTGCTGTCAGCCATTGGATTGAGTCATCTAGCCGAGGCGGTGGCCTTGCAGCATCAACTGATTGAAAAATCAGTCATCAAGCAGCCGGATTTTTTTTATCCCTTATTTTTAGAAGCCAGTAATCATTTGCAGGCCTCAGGCCAGTTTGCAAAACGGGCATCGGAGGACGCTTATATTGAGCAACTGAAATCCCGGCAGAAAAAATATTTAAAACAGGCGGCGCTTCAGTTTGAAAAGGCTATTCGATTATCACCGGCTTACAGAAAAAATTATATTCTTCTGGCCATGACCCATCTGCTACAACAAAACAGTTATTTACTGCGAGGGGTTATTCAGGGTCAATATATACCGGATTTTGGAAGCGATGCGGATGCGGAAATGTTGCTGGCCATGAATGAGGTACAGGAAGGTAAAAAACAGCAGGCAGGAAAACATTTTAAACGCCTGATAAAGCAGATTGCAGAAAATAGAATCCAGCCCCCTGATGATTTATTGTTATACGGCATTTATTATAACTACAGTGCCTTGCTTGAATTTAATCAGCAGAAAAAAGCCGCTAAAAAACTCTGGAAACAATTTGCCGATAATGCCCGTGAAAAAGGCAATAGCCTGTTATTTCGTCTGGCACTGGCCAGGCTAAAACCCGGACAGAAAAAGCATCAGAGTCGTTTAGATCAGGCTCTAACCATTGGCGGCAAACGACTGGGCGATACTGTGCCTGAGAGTGGCAATATTCAGCGCCAGCCCCTGTGGATAGAAGGGGAGGCGTTTTATATTGACCGTGATAAACAGGGTCATCACTGGATCAGCAGGGCAGACGGCCCCATTGTATTTGCCTGGCAGACAATGCCGCGACAGGCACAAGCGGAATCCGGAATCAAAGGCCTGCTCTTGGGTGATAAGGCGGACAGGGTGTTTAAAACCCTGGGTGTGGCGGATCGTAAAATCACTTTAAGCAATGGCAGTTATCTGGCCTATGACGAGGCGGGTATCGCCATTCAAATTCAGCATAATAAAATTAACGGCTGGTTTATCTATTGACTTTAGATACAAACAATCAACAGGCGCAACTCGAACTGGCCCGGCAGGCAGCCAGCGGGCAGGCTGAGGCGCGTAAAAAAATCAATGCCATTGTTGAGCCGATGATTCTGTATCAGAACAGCCGTTTCTGTAAGCGTTTTTGTAAGGAAAATCAGTTTCGTTATCGTTGCACATTAATTCCACCACTGGGCAATCATAATAAAAATGCCGATTTGTGTGAATGGGGAAATGCCGGCTATGGCTGGATGCTGAATGATTTGACCAGTGAGCCGCGCTTACTGAAATATGAAGGCCGTAATGGAGCCAGCCTGTTTGACTATTTGTATCAGATTGCCAATTCTCTGCCGTTTTATGAACGCTGGAAAGACTGGCGCTTTGGTCGCCGGGTGCATGTGCCGGAATATATAAAATCACTGTCGCCGGATGCGGCCCGTGTGTTTTTATTATTGCGTTCAAATGAAAAGCTCGAATCCATCGCCCAGACAATACAGTCATCTATTCACGATACTGAAGCATTAATGCGGCGGATTGTGGTTGAACTGACCCGACGCAGGCGTCTTTATTTATTAAATCCAGCAACAACAGATTCATTATCCCATGAGCCGGATAGCCCCCAGCAGGATGTGGCGGTTTATGATGAGGCACCGGAACTGGTACAACAAAAAATACTTTTGCATAAAGCCTGGGATGAACTGGACGGGGTAGAGCAGTTTGTGCTGGAAGCTATGTTAATTGATGATGAGGATGCAGAAGATGTGCTGGCCGCCTTGCGACGTTTGAATCAGCCCATTAAAAAGAATGTACCGGCAGACAAGACCAATGTGCAACAGCTTTATTATTTTCGCCGCAAGACACTGCAAAAACTGGCCGAAAAAATGGCAGGAAAAACGGCATGATTTTTCAAATAATCATTCTTGCTGTGTCTCCTGTTAACAAAACCAATCTGAATATATGCCATGAATGATAATACACATCCCTCACTGGATAGCTTAAAGCAATATGCATTGCAGCCGGAAGCCGAAAAGTTTGCTCCTGTCGCTTTGCATCTGGCAGCCTGTGTGTCCTGCCGGCAACAGCTGGATGCGCTGGTAAAACTATCGGATGCAGATGTTGAACTGGAAAATCCATGTGATGAAAGTTTGCAGGCGGATATTCAGGATTATATGGATGGACGTCTGCTAGATACGCAGGCCATCGAAGATAGATTGCAGCATGATAAGGCCGCCATAAAGGCCGCTCTCCATTATGCCTGTGCGGATTCGGCCATGGGGCGGAATCAGAACAGGCCGACCGATGAATCTACCCGTTCAGATAAACCGGCATTTTTTCAGCTATCCCGGTTGTTTCAGTTCAGGACGCCCTTCTGGTTGGCTTTTCCCGCTGGCGCCCTTGCCAGTTTATTACTGGCCTGGTTTTTGGTGCCGATGATGCAGGAGCTTGAGCCTTATCAACTGGTGGCCTATCAGGATAATCCGAATATTGAATTTCAGTCTGGCAATACTATGCCCGGCATGGGTTTTTTCCGTTCGGCTAAAAAACAAAGTCAGATATTCAAGCAGCCTGATATTCAGCTGA
>JALTRC010000444.1 GCA_026998145.1 Gammaproteobacteria bacterium | reverse complement strand
AAAACAGTCTGCAAACAGAATTATCCGGTAAGTCAGGATATGTTTGCAGACTGTTAATATTTCAAAAATTTATTTTGATTGTTGCTTTTTCCCTTTCACTGGTTTGTGGGGCTTTTGCGGTTTACCGTGGCAATTGTCAGGCGGTAGCAGTCGGCTATCGGTAATGCTAATGCCGGGTGCTTTTTCAATTGCCCAGATAACCGTCTGGCCGGTTAAAATTTCCAGTTTCTGTGGTTCCACCTTATCACCGCAAATGGTAATCAGGTTTTCCCTGTCCAGAGATTTTAACCACTTCGCCTGAGATTTTTTGTCGTTACATTCAGGTGAAACAGCTTTAATAACACCGCTGATTTTAGAACCATAGGCATCTTTCCAGTGGTATTCACCAGCCACGCCAAATGCATGACTGTATACAACATATTCTTCCATGCAGGAGCTATCAAATGTGCTGTTGCCTGCTTCGCCCTGAATAACAAAATTATGTATTGCCGGATCATCCGTGTGCCATAACACAATATCATCCTGGTTGATTTCAAGATGTTCAGGCTCGGCATATAGCTGGCTACCCTTGCGGCGAATGGTGATGGTATGTTGTTGCTCATTACCTTTTTCGCGGGATGATTCATTAACACTGATGGTAAAATAATCATCATTGCCGGGCAGTGTATAACCTGTGTGAGTCTGTAGCCGATAAACGGCTTTACCATTGCGGGTAAATTTTATGGCGTAGCATTCACCAAAATTTAACACGCGACTATCAAGATTCTGATTCATAATTGCTCCTTTTTATGCAGAAAAATCTGCTTCCAGTAAGAGTTCATCTTCATCACTGCTTTGTACCAGTGCTGTTAAGCTATCAACATTAATGGCGATCTCAGGATCAATGGCAGAGGTCGCCGGTAAAATAACAAAACGTTGATCAAACTGGTGAATGGTAAAGCTCAGGCCGGAAACAAACAGCGATAATATCGGCCCTAAAAATCCGGTCAGGCCGGCGATGCCAATGGCCGCAGTAATGGCCAGCGCTGCCACGGACAGGAAGGGGCCGATAAATGGAATAGTCGCCAGAATGGCGGCAGCTGCAATACCAATGGCAGATAAAATAGCCGTTGCCGCCGGGCTGAGCTGGAGCAATGGAATATCAACAATTTCAATATCCACTGACCATTTCCCGCTATCCAGTGAGGCATTAAGGCGGAAGTCGCTGCTAAATTGCAGTGAGTCGGAATAGTTAATGGGAATATTCACACTGGGCCAGTCTATACAGATTCTGGGCGTGCATACCCGGCCAATAAAAGGGATGCGTACACATATTTGCGGCAGGCAGAAGTCGGGAATAATATCGCTAAGATCAAAAGAAAAGTTGAAATTTAACGAGTAGTTCAGCGAACAGTTTGCAATGCGGATAATATCCGGCTCCCGTAAACTCACCGTGCCACCACTAAAGGATGCGCTGGCACCCCAGCTGGCATTAAATGGCCCCAGACTGCCGTTGCCATTTTTTGAAACGGTGCCCAGTAATGTCTGTCCTGTTTGTACCAGTGTATTAGCGGCAGTTTCATCAGCCGCAACTAAAAGATCACTCATGTTTTTCTCCTTAAACGGTGCCCCAAACTTTAATCTGATCCTCTTCAATACGAGGGCCATCTATAATGCTTAGTGAAAAAGCATCCAGGGTCAGGGATGGAATTGGAATGCGAATGTTTTGTAAAACCGCATTGACGATTAAGCGCATAATGCATTCAATAACATTCTCCAGTGACTCAGGAGCAATATCGACAATTTCAATTTCTTCTGCCTTGAAACTGATATTGCCAGCTGCGTTGATTAATGACCCCCGTGCATGTATTTCCAGTTCGGTTGCCTGTGGAGATGCATTAATAATGGGGCGGTCCTTCCGTCCATGGGTAAGATCAAAATCCTGCTGACGATCTCCGCAGGGAACCTCCAGCACTACTTTGGCCGATACGGTAAATTGCCCTGCCTGAGGTGGCAATACGGCGCTGCCGCCACTACTATCCGGATGCAGATCAATAGTCGGCTGTCGCAGACCAATGGCAAAATCAATGCCGCCGGGAATGCCGGGGAAACTGATGGCGGGGATGCTGGTAATGCTGGCGGTTGTGGATGATGTGAACGCCGGTGTGGCGTAAACAAAATAGTGTGTCCGTGCGTTATAGAATGCTTCAATTAAATCATTCAGGCCATTCTCATGAATGGCCGCAAAGACAGTAGATGTTTGAGTTAAACTCATAAACCCTCCTTGATTATCATTTATGTAATATGTTTGTCACGATCAGGTACCGCTGCGATCTTCCCGATCCTGAGCCGGATTAACGATAATCCCGGCAAAGTTTTTTGTCTGTCAGCGAATCGGGTGAATGCCTGTCAGAAAAGACAACTAGAGAAGGTAAAGAAATATTAGCAGAGCAGGGAAAATGGATTACACATACTGCGCAGCGGCCCAGGCAGATGACCAGGCCCATTGAAAATTATAGCCACCCAGCTGGCCGGTTACGTCCACCACTTCGCCGATAAAGTACAGGCCGTCAACTTTTTTAGCCTGCATGGTTTTGGATGACAGCTCGTCAGTATCCACGCCCCCCAGGGTGACCTCGGCGGTACGATAGCCTTCGGAACCTGCCGGTTTTATTTTCCAGTGGTGAAGCTGTTGGGCAAAGTTTTCCAGCTCGCTGATGGCATAGTGTTTAATGGCTTTTGATTCCAGCCATAGCTGGCAGCATAAATCTGCCAGACGTTTAGGCATAATGGCGGAGAGAATATTTTTCATATTCATATCCGGGTGCTGTTTTAAGCAGCGATGAAAATAATCCATTGCATCCTGTTCAGGCAATAGATTAATTTCAATTTCATCCCCCGGCTGCCAGTAAGGCGACATTTGCAAAACCACCGGACCGCTTAAGCCCCGATGGGTAAATAATAAAGGGCCGTTTAAGCTGGTTTGCTGGCAGCTCAGGCCAACATCATGGGACAGGCCTGCAAGGCTGGATAATGTACTGAGTAAATCTTTATGTAAGGTTAAGGGCACCAGTGCCGGGCGCAGGGGCAGAACATTTAAGTTAAACTGTCTGGCCAGGTCGTAACCAAAACCACTGCCACCTAAAGTGGGAATGGAAAGTCCGCCCGTTGCCACAACCAGTGAGTCGCAATAAAAATTACCCAGCGAGGTGCTTAATTCAAACGCTTCTTTCGCTTCTTTATGCTTAAGCTGGTGAATGTCACAGCGGGTCTGAATCTTAACCTGGGCTTTACTGCATTCATCCAGCAACATTTTCAGAATGTCTTTGGCGCTATGCTTGCAGAATAATTGCCCGGCATCTTTTTCCACATGTTCAATGCCATGTTGTTCGA
>JALTRC010000443.1:15209-22497 GCA_026998145.1 Gammaproteobacteria bacterium | reverse complement strand
GAGCAGAGAAATTATTTCAACAGACAGGGCCCCCCAGGCCATAGGCACCTATTCACAGGCAGTAAAAGTGAATAACACGGTTTATATTTCCGGCCAGATTCCCCTTATCCCGGAAACCATGGAACTGCTGGAAGGCAGCGTAGAAGAACAGATTCATCAGGCGTTTAAAAATCTTTCCGCCATTGCAGAAGCGGCCGGCGGCAGTCTGGCAGATATTGTTAAGCTGAATATTTTTCTGATTGATCTGAGCCATTTCCCCACCGTGAACCAGGTGATGGCGCAATATTTTTCCGAGCCTTATCCTGCACGCGCCGCACTCGGTGTGGCCGAGTTGCCCAAGGGTGCGCAGGTTGAAATGGATGCGGTGCTGGAACTGTCCTGAGGCCTGGCTTTTTTTCCCTTTGAAAACTCATGGCTAAACCTTCAGAAAAGCCAGCTCTCTCACAGTCGATTACCACCTTAAAAGGTGTCGGGCCACGGGTTGGGGAAAAGCTTAAAAATCTGAAAATAGAAACATTACAGGATGTGCTGTTTCATCTGCCCCTGCGTTATGAAGATCGTACCCGCGTACAACCGGTGGGTGGTTTGCAGCCGGGGCATAGTGCGGTGATTGATGTTGAAATTAACCATGCGGAAATCGTCTTTACCCGCAAGGGGCGTAGTCGTCGCATGCTGCTGTGCCATGTTTCAGATGGTACGGGGCACTTATTGTTACGCTTTTTTTATTTTAATAAAACCCAGCAGCAACAGTTAACCGCCGGTACCCGCCTGCGCTGTTTTGGGGATGTGCGTCTGGGTGCGTCCAGCCTTGAAATCACCCATCCTGAATATTCCTTAATTCACAATCAACAAACGACCAGTCTGGAAAATAATCTAACGCCGGTTTATCCCGCCTGTGACGGGGTCAGCCAGTTTTTATTGCGACGGCTGAGCGATCAGGTTTTGGCTCTGCTGGATAATCAACTGGCCGAGCTGGAATTATTACCGGATATGGTTTTAAAAAAGTTTGCGCTGCCGTCCTTAAAACAATCCCTGAAAACCGTGCATCGTCCTGCAGCGGATATAGATTTGAATTTAATGGATCAGGGCCTGCATCCGGCTCAGCAGAGACTGGCCATGGAGGAGCTGCTGGCGCAGCATTTAAGTTTGCAGGATTTGCGCAAAAACAATCGCCGGCATCAGGCCATTGCATTGCAGTCTGATAATCAATTACAAAACCAGTTTATAAAATCACTGCCGTTTAAACTGACCGGCGCCCAGCAAAAAGTGCAGCAGATTATTCTGGCGGATCTGAAAAAAAATCAGCCAATGATGCGTTTAATTCAGGGGGATGTAGGCTCCGGTAAAACTATTGTTGCCATACTGGCCTGCTTAAAAGCAATCGAGGCAGGTTATCAGGCGGCGATTATGGCGCCCACCGAAATTCTGGCCGAGCAGCATTTTAATTTTGCCTGCCAGTGTTTGCAGCCTCTGGGTTTAAAAATTGCCTGGCTATCGGGCAAACTGAAAAGCAAACAGCGCCGGGAAATGTTGCAACTGATTGCCTCGGGTGAGGCATCACTGGTGGTGGGCACACATGCATTATTTCAGGATGAAGTTGTGTTTCATCGGCTGGCTTTAATTGTCATAGATGAGCAGCATCGTTTCGGTGTCCATCAGCGGCTGGCGCTACGCAATAAGGGGGCAGATAAAACCGGTGTGCCCCATCAGTTAATTATGACGGCCACACCCATCCCCCGCAGCCTGGCCATGACCGCCTACGGGGATCTGGAACACAGTATTATTGATGAATTACCGCCGGGGCGTACGCCGGTTAAAACCATTGTCCTGTCGGAAGATCGTCGCGGGGATGTGATTGAGCGGGTGCAGCAGGCCTGCCGTGAAAATAAACAGGTTTACTGGGTGTGTACCCTGGTAGAAGAATCGGAAGCCTTGCAGTGCCAGGCCGCAGAAGATACCCAGAAATTATTACAGCAGGCGCTAAGCGAGTTTACGATTGGTCTGGTGCATGGGCGTATGAAGCCTGCTGAAAAACAGCAGGTGATGGGGGATTTTAAGCAGGGCAAAATCCAGCTGCTGGTAGCGACAACTGTTATCGAGGTGGGGGTGGATGTGCCCAATGCCTCTCTGATGATTATTGAAAATGCAGAGCGGCTGGGCTTGTCCCAATTACATCAATTGCGCGGCCGGGTCGGGCGAGGCAGTCAGGCCAGTCATTGTGTGCTGATGTATAAAAAACCCTTGTCTCAGCAGGCCAAAGCCCGGCTGGCCATTATGCGTGAAACCAATGACGGTTTTGAAATATCCCGCAGGGATCTACAGATTCGCGGGCCGGGTGAAGTGCTGGGAACAAAACAGACTGGCCTGCTGCAATTACGTATTGCCGACATAGTGCGGGATGAGCATTTACTGGATGAAGTTAAGCAGCTGGGGGAGGTATTGCAGCAACAATACCCCCGTCAGGTTAAGGCACTGATTCGTCGCTGGCTGGGGGATGCTCAGCAATATGGCCATATTGGCTAATAAATCTGGCCTTATGGCAGATTTTCAACTATGAATAGGCATTACAACTAGAAAGCCACACATGTTTGATTTCCTGATTTACGATTCACAAACACGCAACAGTAAACACCAGCAAAAGATCTGGCAGGCACAAATAAATTATGTGCTGGATAATGCCCGTCTGAGCAATATCATCAGTTTGCTGCTGGCCTTTATTGTGGCCTTTGTATTATGGAATGATGCGCCGCAGATGGTTGGGGCCTGGCTGGCTTATCTGCTTGTGGTGTCAGTTCTGCGTATGCTTCTGGGCAGTGTTATCAAGCGGCAGGGAAAGCAGGGGCGCAATGCCATCTGCTTTTTGTTTATTGGCTCGATTTTACTGACAGCGGCAGGATGGGGCGCGGCGGCTTACTGGCTGTTTCCCGATGATTCAATCCGGCAGATTATGATGGGCTTTATACTGGCGGGGATTGTTTCAGGCGGCGTGACTGTGCTAGCACCGATTATCCATATATTTTATATCTACAGTTCGCTGGTGCTGGTGCCACTGGCACTGCATTTTTTTAATCAGGATGGTAACTATCCTTATCTGTCTTTGCTGGTTCTGTTTTATCTGTTCAGTATGTTTATTTCTGCCCGCAAGGTAAATCAGCCATTAATTTCCTCGCTGGAGCTGCGCTTTCATAATGAGTCACTGGTTAAGTTTATGAGCCAGGCCCGTGATGAAAGTGAAGACTTAAATGAAGAGCTGGGGGCTGAAATTGAGCAGCGCAAGCGGGCTGAAAAAGAATTGAAGGCGGCCAAGGAAATTGCCGAAACCGCCAGCCGGGCGAAGAGTGAATTTCTGGCCAATATGAGCCATGAAATTCGCACGCCCATGAATGGTATTTTAGGTATGCTGCAATTATTGCAGGGTTCAAAGTTGGAACAGGCACAACAGGAATATGTGTCCACGGCCTATAACTCGGCCGAGTCATTGCTGACATTGCTCAATGATATTCTCGACTTTTCCAAAATCGAAGCCGGTAAGCTGGTACTGGAATCTATTCCGCTGGATTTAGCTAATATTATGCAGGAGCTGACATTGCTGCTGGAAAATCGTGCCAGAGAACGTAATGTTCGCCTGAGCACAGAGATAGATGAAAATCTGCCCGGGGTCATCAAGGGCGACCCGGTCAGAATTCGCCAGATACTGGCAAACCTGATGACCAATGCCATCAAATTTACGGAAGACGGTGAGGTCACATTAAAAGCCAAAGTGCTGGAAGCTGATGAAAAATCCGCCCGCCTGCGGCTGGAAATTATTGATACGGGTATCGGCATAGCGGAAGAATCCCAGCGGAAATTATTTAATTCATTCACTCAGGCCGATGGCTCAACCACCCGTAAATATGGGGGCACAGGGTTGGGGCTGGCGATTGTGCGTCAACTGGTTACCTTAATGCGTGGTCGTCTGGGGGTGGAAAGTGAAGAGGGTAAGGGCTCCTGTTTCTGGGTGGAAATTAATTTTGAAATACCACAGGATGTTGTACTGGAATCACCGGTTAAGCAGCAGATGGAAGCGGTAGAAACTCTCAGTGGGAAAGTGCTGCTGGTTGAAGACAATATTGTCAATCAGGCGGTGGCGAAAAAGATGCTGGAAAAAATCGGTGTTGAATATGAGCTGGCCAATAATGGACAGCTGGCGCTTGATCGCCTGAGCGGTGAGCATGATTTTGATCTGGTGTTGATGGACTGCCAGATGCCGGTTCTGGATGGTTATGAAGCCACCCGAAGCCTGCGGGAAAAAGAACAGGATGCAAAGCATCATTTACCGATTATCGCCATGACCGCCAATGCCATGGAAGGGGATAAGGAAAAATGTATTGCGGCCGGCATGGATGATTATATTTCCAAGCCGGTAAAAATGCAGGCACTAAAAGAAACCCTGCAACGCTGGTTATAACACCGGTATTGCAAGTTGTGCTTGGACAGACAGCCGCTTCGGGTTGTATGATAGCGCCCATGTTAAGCCATGCCCCCACGCCTGTTTTCTGTAGCCGTTTAAAATGGCGTACACGCAAACAGTGTGTTACTGAAACCATTCCATCCCATGTACAGCAGTGGCTATTTGACTCCGCCTCTCTGACCGCTAAATTAATTGCCCGTTGCCCGGGCAAATTCAGTGTTGAACTCATCTCCCAGAATAAAGCCTGTCCGACACTGGATGAGTCCCGGGTATTAAGTCTACGTCAACGGCAGCTGGCGGTTATTCGTCAGGTGGTTTTGCATTGCGATCAGCAGTCCTGGGTTTATGCCCGCACGGTGATTCCCATCAGAACATTACAGGGTTCATTAAGGCAGCTGGTGAAGCTGGGTAACCGGCCACTGGGTGCGGTGCTGTTTGCGGATAAAAGTATTAAACGGGGTGCTGTGGAAGTGGCTTCTATTAAACCCTGTCATCAGGCATCACAGTGGGCCGGTTTTAAACAGCAGCATAATGTATGGGGGCGGCGTTCGGTATTCAGCAAGCAGCACAAGCATTTACTGGTGAGTGAATTCTTTTTGCCTGAGCTGATTTTATCGGATTAAAAAGCGCAATCTGACTTACAGGCTTCTTAAGTGTTTTTTTACCACAGAGAGCACAGAGGGAGAATGGGTTTTATATTGACCAGCTATTGGACAACAATTAATAAATAACTCTGTGAGCTCCGTGTCCTCTGTGGTAAAAAATCTTTAAAAAAAGGGGTGCAATTGCACCCCTAAATTTCAAACAGTGTTTTAGTTTTTATTTAATCATCAAAGCTTTCATCATCTGAATTTGCCCAGCCCATAAATTTACGTTTGTGACTTTTTCTTTTAAGGCGACGTTCAATTTTTGAAGCCTTGTTCATTACATGGTAAATATAGTTCTGTTCCTGTACACCGTGCATCAGATACGCGCCCGGTCCACCGGCATAGATGGCAACATCTTCTGCTGAATGTGTTTCGGAACTAAGAGGAACCAGTGCTTCCTGGTGAAAGCCTTCGTCTTCTGTGTCGATGCTGCTAAGGTCAGCAACCCGGCCAGCCTGTACAGGTACTTTGTAGTGAGTATCACCACCGGTTTCCAGTGAAGCATAGCCGCGACCATTGGCATAGCTGACAGTTGTGTATGGCATACCGTCTTCGGCAATAGAGAAGCTGTCTTTGGCTTCGCCGCGTTTATCGTTACCGACAACCTTACCCAGAATCGGATTGCCCCGTGTCGGGTAACCGGCAATGGTAAATACATGACTGTGATCAGCGGTGACAATAATCAGCGTATCACGGCTATCGGTTTTTTCCATGGCGGCTTTTACAGCCCTGGAAAATTCAATTGTGTCTGTTAAGGCACGGTAGGCATTGCCCGCATGATGGCCATGATCGATACGGCCAGACTCAACCATCAGAAAATAGCCCTTGTCATTTTTCTGTAGCAGATCAATGGCCTTGCTGGTCATTTCAGTGAGTGATGGCTCACCTCCAATGTCAGCGCCGCGATCAGCTTCATATTCCATGTGTGAGCGATCAAACAGGCCTAACAGGTGATCGGTGTTATCTGTATCAATGGCATCAAACTGTTCCTTGTTCCAGACAAATTCGGCATTGTTATAATTATCAACCCATTCCTCTGTCAGATTACGTTGATCATCGCGCTCTCCGGTTTTGCCTTCATCTTCCAGGTCTGCCATATTGCGTGGCCAGAAATTCCGGCGGCCGCCACCCAGTGCAACTTCCAGACCATCACCATAAGGAAACTCAATTAACTGGCGAGCAATATCTTTGCAGCCATTTTCAATGGCTTCAGCGGGAAGGTCATGATCATCTTCCCAGTTACGCTCAGGCACATGAGCATAAGTGGCAGCCGGTGTGGCATGGGTTAAGCGTGCAGTAGAAACAATACCGGTTGATAATCCGGCCATCTCTGCCTGTTCCAGGAATGTTGTAAGCTCAGCGCCTTTGCTGCTGGCGCAATCGCCGCGGAAAACATTCTGATTAACTGAAATAACACCAGCCTTACTTTTTACGCCAGTCATCATGGCTGTCATAGTGCCGGCAGAGTCAGGTGTTTGCTGATTGGTGTTATAGGTTTTACTCAGGGCTACATAGGGCAGAACCTCAAAACTCAGCTGATTTTCTTCACCGCTTTCGCCCCGCAGCTGGCCTTCCAGAATACGGGCGGCAGTGGTTGTGGTGACACCCATACCATCGGCGACAAAAAGAATAATGTTTTTAGCTTTGTGTTTATTGGCATGAAGATAACGAGCTGCCTGTACAGCCGCTTCACCGTCAGCGTACCATTTTTCAGGCGTTTCATCATTGGCAGGTGAGGCCTGGGCAACACCCATTAATAAAGCACCCATAGCAGAAGCTAGTAGTGTGCTGGTAAATTTTCTGTGATTCATTTTATTCCCCGGATAATTTAGTGGTCGAAATTTTTCGCCCTGGCCATCCTCTGGCATTCGTGTGTCCTTGCAGGGGCCAAGATAGGGTAGCTATATGAAAAAAATATGGCAGATTGATGAACAGAAAATGAAAAAGCCAGCTGATTAGCTGGCCTTTTGACGGTACAGAATAATGTATGGTGTTACTTTTTTATAACATGAATGCTTTTAATAATAACCTGTTTAACAGGAGCATCTGTGGCGAACGGGCCACCGGATGCGGTTTCTACCGCTTCAATTTTATCTACGGTGTCCATGCCCTTAATGACTTTACCAAATACCGTATAGCCCCAGCCGCGAATACTTTTGTTTTTAAAGTTTAAAAAATTATTGTCTTTGGT
>JALTRC010000443.1:0-15199 GCA_026998145.1 Gammaproteobacteria bacterium | reverse complement strand
GGCGATGGTGCCACGGTTATTTTTAAGGCCATTGTCTGCTTCATTCTGTACCGGCTTGCCGGTGGGCTTCTGTTCATACTGGGGTGTGAAGCCGCCACCCTGAATCATAAAACTTTTAATCACCCGGTGAAAAATGGTGTTGTTGTAAAAGCCTTTGTTGACATAGTTAAGAAAGTTCTCAACGGTTTTAGGGGCTTTTTCAGCATTTAACTGAATATCCATATCACCCAGGTTGGTTTCAATGCGTACCACAGGTTCAGCCGCCCATAGCTGGGCAGAAAATAATAAAGCACAGAAAGTTAACAGTATTTTTTTCATATTATTTCCTTAATCAATAAATCATCTGCATAAACAGACTGATCATCTGATCAACAAGTTCATCAATGGATTTATTATTTAAACGGTCAGTTTTTTGCAGGCATTTAAGCAGCAGTAATTCCCGTACCATGCCCTGATAAATTAAAGCTGCCGCCTGCACATTAACGGGTTTTATTTTGCCCTGATTCTGTAATTCCGCCAGATTGTATTCGATATAATCGGTAAAGCTTTTCCAGCGGTTAATAAAAAAATCCTGAGCTGCACTATTGCCTTCCAGTTGCGAGTGCATTTCCATTTTTAATAATTCAGGTTGTGAAACAATACTGTTTACAAATACACGGGTCATGCCGCGCAATACGGTTTCAAAACATGTGTCATCATCGACAACGGTTTCTACATAACTTTCCCGGGTGGCAGAAAATTCATGTAAAACAGCTTCGTATAGTGCTTCTTTTGAGGAAAAATGACGGTAAAGAATGGAAGGGCTGACGCCGACCTGTTTGACGATCTCGTCGATGGAAACACCATGAAATCCTTTTTCTGCAAATAATCGCTTGGCAACCTCGATAATGGAGTCGCGTCTTTCTTCGGCAGAGAGGCGTTTACTCAATGATGGCTTTCCTTACTTTGGGAGGCTTAAAAATAACAGGCACTGAAAACAGTGCCTGTTAATATAAAAATCAATTAAGATTTTTTGATCATGAACTCAAATGCACCACCGGCTTCGGCGCTAGATACCAGCTCGTTACCAGTTTGCTTGCAGAAAGCTTCAAAATCTTTAACTGAACCTGGGTCAGTTGCAACGATTTTTAAAACCTGGCCAGGATTTAAAGCTGCGATAGCTTTCTTGGCACGTAAGATTGGAAGTGGGCAGTTTAAGCCTTTTGCGTCTAATTCAGCGTCGAAACTCATGGGTTTCTCCTTCGTAAATGTCGATTAAAAAAACGGATCAATATGTTAGTGATCGTTCACTTACATTAGTAATCAGCACACTATTTGTCAACCAAAAATTAATCGATTCTGATAAGCTATTTATTTATGACTCTGGGTGTTTTATATATTATTCTTAAATTTCAATATGTTAGGTGTCTTTTATGGATGTATGCGTGTGTGGCAGCGGCCTTAAAAAATCAGACTGTTGTCTGAAAATAATAGCAGGAAAGTCGCCGGCTAATACCGCAGAAGCTATGATGCGAAGCCGATATACGGCTTATGTGATGGCTAATGAGGGTTATTTGCTGGGTAGCTGGCACAAATCCACACGGCCATCAGCTCTGGATTTATCCGAGCCAGTGGAATGGCTGGGCCTGCAGGTAAAGCAGGTGGAAAAGGGCAGAGCCGGTGACCGGGAAGGCTGGGTGGCGTTTATTGCTCGCTATCAATCAGCTGGCAGGCCGGGAGCTATTCATGAGCGGAGCCGCTTTGTTTATGAGCAGGGGCAGTGGTTTTATGTGGATGGGGAATTAATCAGAGACTCCTTAAAGCCGGCCAGACAGCCGGGGCGGAATGCGGCCTGCCCCTGTGGCAGCGGTAAAAAATTCAAGCGTTGTTGTGGCGCTGGCTAGTGCTACAGCTGTAGCACCAGCATCTTGTCGTCGTTTATCTGCAGCTCAAGTTTC
Organism: Gammaproteobacteria bacterium; assembly: GCA_026998145.1. Taxonomy (GTDB): domain Bacteria; phylum Pseudomonadota; class Gammaproteobacteria; order SZUA-229; family SZUA-229; genus JALTRC01. The sequence continues at coordinate 13,262 of JALTRC010000443.1, read as the reverse complement.
TGTAAGCCCTGGCCATTACAGGGGCCGCCTGCGCAATCTCCGGATTCAATCACAAATAGCGCCCCGTGAACCGAGCACTGAATCAGGCTGTTATCCATATCCAGAAAATCATCTTCTTGCCATTCCAGATTGACTCTGGCATGGGGACATTCGTTTTTATAGGCATAGACCTGGCCATCTTTTTTAACCACAAATAAGCCCAGCGTCTGCCGGCCCTGTTTAACTTCAAAACCTTTGGCGCCAGGGTCTGAAATATCGTCGATGTGGCAGAGGGTGTGTGTCTTGCTCATAGTATGTCTCCGGGCGTGATTAAATTATCCAGACCTTTCTGGCCGCATTTTCGGCCGGCCAGTGTACAGGCATCTTGCAGAATCTGCACAATGGATTGCTGTTTTAGCAGGCCATCTATACAGGCCGCGTTAAAAGTGTCACCGGCGGCGCGGGTATCAATAAGATGTGCGGGCGGCACAGCGGGTGAATGGTAAAGCCGGGATGATTGTATCGCCCAGGCACCGAACTCGCCCCAGGCGCAGAAAAGCCGTTTGTGGGGGTAAATGGATGCAAAATATTGCAGGCATTCTGCTGCCTCCTTAAAGCCTCGCTGCAGGGCAAAATTTCTGGAAAAAAAGATGACATCCCCATAAGGCAATAAACATTCAATATCCGGTAGGTCTTTTTCGACTTCGAGTGAAATGGGGGCATGGGGCTGGCCTGCAATAGTCCTGAGTATGTTCTCAAGCTGGGTAATGTTGCGGCCTTCAAAATGCAGCCAGTCGAACTTGTGGGTATCAATCTGTTCAAATTGCCGGGCCTGTAGCTCGGGCAGATCTCGATAGTGGGTGATGGTGCGGGAAGCATTCTGTTGATTGATGGTGATGCAGGACGTTGGGCTCTGGCTATTGGCTATTTGCCATTGATCAAAATAATCCACGCCTCGCTGCTGTAACTGCTGGCAGATAAAAGCGGCTGCCGGGTCATCTGCAATGGTGGCGGCGAGCTTGGGTTCATGCCCCAGTTGCTTTAGTATGTAGCTGCTATTGGCGGTATTGCCGCCGGTTTCGAATATTTGCTGGCTGGCCCGTTGTTCACTGTCTTCAAGGGGATAGTGGTCAACAAAATGAATAATATCCAGCGTGATAATGCCTGTCAGTAAAATACGGCTCATAGGGCGGCTTCAGGTTTTTTAGAAAGCGCCTAAGTTTACATAAAAAACATCCCCAGAAAAATTATATGAATGAATTACAGATAATCCTGACCCTTGCATCCGCTTCGCTGGTGCTGCTACTGCTTTTAATTTTTATGTTTTATCGCCATAGGCAGCAGCTTAATGAGGGGCGTGAAAATAATGTGCAGCTGGGTCAGCTGTTAGCAGACTTGAAAAAAGATTTACAGGAAGAGCGTTATAAACAACAGCAGCAGTCCAGTGAATTGCAGCAGAAAATATCGGATCGTATTGCGCAGCAGCAACAGTCCATAGAAAGGCGTCTGGGTGAAATGGCCGAACAGCAGGCTGAGCGGCTGGCAAAGTTTAATGAGTCTACCCAGAATACTCTGCATCAGCATAAACAGAGTTTTGAAGAACGTCAGCAGGAAGCCCAGATTTTACAGCAGAAAAATATACAGTCGGGTATGGATGATGTGCGCAAGCAGGTGGCTGAATCCTTAAAACAATACAGTGAAGAGCTGGGGCGGCAATTAACACGGCTGACCCAGACCACAGATGATCGTCTGAAAGAAATCAGTGGTCAGGTGGAAAAACGTCTGACGGTTGGTTTTGAAAAAACGACGGCAACATTTACCGATATTGTGAAGCGCCTGACCATGATTGATGAGGCGCAGAAAAAAATCACCGAGTTGTCGGGTAGTGTGGTGAGTTTGCAGGAAGTGTTGTCGGATAAACGCTCACGGGGGGCTTTTGGTGAGGTGCAGTTAAATTCGCTGGTGAGAAATTTAATGCCAGAAAGCAGTTTTGCATTCCAGTACAGTTTGTCCAATAACAGCCGTGTAGACTGTATGCTGTTTTTGCCTGAGCCAACGGGTAATATTGCCATTGATTCAAAATTCCCTCTGGAATCCTATAAAAAGATTACCGATATTGAGCTGTCCGATAGTGATCGTCTGGCTGCCGAGCGACAGTTTAAACAGGATATACGCAAGCATATAAAAGATATTGCAGATAAATATATTATTCCCGGTGAAACCTCCGATGGGGCGGTGATGTTTTTACCGGCAGAGTCTGTGTTTGCCGAAATTCATTCCCATTTTTATGAGCTGGTAGAAGAAGCCCAACGAGCCAGAGTCTGGCTGGTTTCACCCACCACACTGATGGCGGTATTAACAACCGCAAGGGCCGTGCTTAAAGATTCTGCAACCCGTAAACAGGTGCATCTGATTCAGGAGCATCTGGTGGCTCTGTCAAAAGATTTTGGTCGTTTCCAGACACGCATGGATAATCTGGCCAGGCATATTCAGCAGGCCAATAAGGATGTGGATGAGGTGAATACATCCGCAAGAAAAATTACCAGCCGGTTTGAAAAAATTGAAAAGGTTGAAGTTACGGAAGATGCTCAGGTGAATGTGCTAAAGCATGAAGAGCCGTAGTGAGGAAGGAAAAGTGAGCCAGACAGAAAGCAGTGTGCGGAAAAATATAATACTGGTTGTTTCCATACTGGGTATATCACTGCTTGTGGTTGTTTTACTGGTGTTTTTAAAGCCGGTGGCCGAGCATAAAGCGGTTATTGTAAAAGCGCCCAGGGTTGAGGTTGTTAAGCTCCATCAGCAACAAGTACAGATTCCTGTTTATTCCCGAGGCGTACTGGAGGCAGAAAAACAGATTACTCTGGCAACAGAAGTGAGTGGAAAAATTGTCTGGCTGAGTAAAAAATTTAAGGACGCGGGAGAATTCAGGCAGGGTGATCTATTGCTCAAGATTGATAACCGGGATTATAAACTGGCGGTTATACGTGCCCAGGCCCAGGTGGCTGCTGCCTTGCAAATACTAAAACGGGTTGAAGCGGAAGCTGAGCAGGCGAAAAAAGATCTACGGCGTTTATCTTCAACCGCATTAAAAAATGCAAGCCCTTATGCGCTGCGTGAGCCTCAGCTAAAAGAAGCTCAGGCTAAACTAAAAGCCGCCAGGGCGGATTTGTCTCTGGCTGAACTCAAACTGGAAAAAACAGACATATACGCACCATTTAATGGCCGGCTATTAAATAAACATGTAGATCTGGGGCAGTATGTTGTGAGCGGCAGCAGTCTGGCCGATATTTATCATGCCGGTGCTTTGCAGGTAGCTCTGCCGGTTAGTCTTGAACAGCTTGAGCTGCTACTTCCGGAGAAAGTATTGACGGATGAAAAGCCGGTGCAGGTATTGCTGTCAGAAAATCTGGCGCATAAAAATATTCACTGGCCAGCCCGGGTGACACAGCTGGACTCAAAAGTGGATATTGAAACCCAGCTGGTTAAGCTAATTGCCAGGCTGGACATGGAATCCATCAGGGATAATAAAAATATATTGTTGCCTGGCCTGTTTGTACAGGCAAAGCTCATCTCGCCGGAAAAATATTCCCTCTATGTTATCCCTCGCCAGGCTCTGCATGCGAATAATGAATTATGGTTGCTGAATAAAAATAGCCAGTTAACAAAGCTGCGGGTTAATGTGCTGTATAAAAATGATAAAAATATTTTTATACAGGGCTACTTGCAGGATGGACAGAAAGTTATCCTGAACGCTATTGATTCTCCGGTTAGCGGTATGCAGCTGGAAGAGGCTGAGTAATGAATGGACTGATTGCCTGGTTTGCAACAAATCGGGTGGCGGCCAATCTTTTGATGCTGTTAATTGTGGTGGCTGGTCTGCTATCAATTCCACAGACGCGCAAGGAACTGATCCCGAATATTTTACTGGATAGAATTAATATTCAGATTAGTTATCCGGGCGCTTCGCCTGTTGAGGTTGAGCAATCTTTATGCGTACCCATTGAAGAAAAAATATTTGATCTGGAAGGTATTCGTAAACTCAATACGGTGGCTCAGGAAAGCCTGTGCAGTATCACCGCAGAAATTGAGGCCGGTTATCAGTCGGCCGATATAAAAGATAAAATTGAATCCCGTGTCGATGCTATCGACAGTTTTCCAAAAGATGCAGAGCCGCCGCTTATAAAAGAAATTGCCATTCGTAGTTCGGTAATCAGTGTGGTGGTATCGGCTGATGTGGATGAGGCCTCTTTAAAAACACTGGCCGAGCAGGTGCGTGATGATCTCATCGGTTTAAAGTCTGTAACTCAGGTGGATATGGTTAATAGCCGGCCCTATGAAATCTCAATTGAACTATCGGCTGATGAACTGCAAAAATACGGGCTGACTTTTGATGAGGTTGCCAAATCTATTCGCCAGTCATCCATTAATTTACCGGCGGGTATTTTAAAAACCGATCTGGGGGATGTGTTATTGCGCACCATGGGTCAGGCCTATGATGGTATTGATTACAGTAAGCTGGTGCTGCGTTCCTATGATGACGGGCGGCAGATTTTAATATCGGATGTGGCACAGGTGGTTGACGGTTTTAAGGATGTGGACTTTAAGGGCGAGTTTAATGGCCAGCCGGGAATCCTGCTCACGGTCTACCGGGTGGGCGAGCAGAATATTCTGGATATTGCCGGCGATGTGCGCAATTACGTCAGGCATAAATCTGTACAGTTACCGGCTGGTTTAAATATTAATATTTGGCAGGATAAGTCGGTTTATTTTAAAGGCCGTATGCAGTTGTTGTTGCGCAATGCATTAACCGGTCTAGCACTGGTATTTTTTATACTGGTGATGTTTTTGCGTTTGCGCATGGCTTTATGGATCAGCCTGGGAATCCCCATTTCTTTTATGGGTGCCCTGTGGTTGCTGCCGTATTTTGGTGGCTCGATCAATATGATTTCCATGTTCGCTTTTATACTGGTGCTGGGCATAGTTGTGGATGATGCCATTGTGGTGGGGGAAAATATCCACGCCCAGCATCAGAAAGGAGTGCTGGGTTTGCAAGGCGCTATTCAGGGTGCCCAGGATGTATCCCGGCCGGTTATATTTGCGGTGCTGACCAGCGTGGTGGCCTTTATGCCGATTCTGTTTTTGCCCGGCGCAGAAGGTCGGTTGTGGATGGTGATTCCCATGGTGGTGATTATGACGCTGCTGTTTTCACTGATTGAATGTTTGTTTGTTCTGCCGGCCCATTTATCGGCAGTTGAAACGCCGCCGAATTTATCCAATCCCTTTAGTCGCTGGCAGCAGGCTTTTTCAGATCGGGTTGAATATTTTATTCAACAAGGTTATCGGCCATTTCTGTTCTGGGCGTTGCGCTGGCGTTATGTTGTTGTGGCTATTTTTGTGGGCCTGTTTTTAATCTTTATGACACTGGTTTTTTCCGGCTGGTTAAAGCTGGCTTTTTTCCCGAAAGTTGAAGGGGATATGGCTGTCGCCAGTGTCAGCTTTGCCCGGGGAACGCCGGCGGAAAAAACGCAACAGGCGGTGCGTTATATTGAGCAGAAGGCATTACAGTTAAAAGATCAGTTACGTGAGAAAAGTGGAACTGAACAGCTGATGAATTCCATGGGCATTATTGGTATGCAGCCCATGACACGAAGTGGTAAACAGGGTTCCCATGTGGGTGAAGTGGCCATTGAATTAGCGCCATCGGAGAATCGCGCTTTAAGCAGTGGTGAAATCCTGCAGCAATGGCGAAAGCTGGTGGGGGAAATTCCCGCTGCAACGCGCTTAAGTTTTCAGGCAACCCTGCGGGATTCCGGACCGGGTATTAGCCTGGAATTAAGCGGCACTAATATCCGCCAGCTGGAGCAGGCAGCTAATGAGCTTAAACGGGGGCTGGCTGAATATCCCAGCCTGTATGATATTCAGGATTCTTTTGAGTCAGCCAAAAAAGAATTACAGATTCGCTTGAAACCACTGGCGACCCATCTGGGCGTGACCACACAGATGATTGCCCAGCAGTTGCGTCAGGCTTTTCATGGGGAGGAAGTGCAGCGTATTCAGCGGGGCCGGGATAATGTGCGGGTGTTTGTACGCTATCCGTCTTCTCACCGCCAGTCCCTGTATTACCTTGAAAATATGCAGATCTATCTGCCGGCCAGCAAAACGCGCATCCCCCTTGCGGATATTGCCCAGCTCACATTTGTGTCGGGGCCGGCGGAAATTCGCCGCATTGATCGTCAGCGGATTATACAGATCAGTGCCCGGGTTGATGAAAGCCAGGCGGCTGCGGGGCAGATAATGGAAAGCCTGAAGGCGGGGATACTGGATAAAATCCCCCAACAGTATCCGGGGGTAAAATGGAGCAAGTCCGGCAGCCAGAAAGATAAGGACGAGCTGATTGATAATATGCTGCGGGGATTTGTGCTGGCCCTGCTGGGTATTTATATGCTGATGGCCATACCCTTTGGCTCCTATGTGCAGCCTTTAATGGTGATGTCGGCGATACCCTTTGGTTTGATTGGTGCGGTGCTGGGGCATATGCTGCTAGGGCTGGATATTAGCCTGTTATCCCTGAGCGGCATGATTGCCGTGGCGGGAGTGGTGGTGAATGATAATCTGGTGCTGGTGGATTATATTAATCGTAAAATCGAGCAGGGAGTGCCTCTGGCCAAAGCCATTAGAGAGGCGGGTGTGGCACGCTTCAGGCCTATTATTTTAACCTCATTAACGACTTTTGCCGGCCTGAGCCCGCTGATGGCCGAGCGTAGCTTTCAGGCAAAATTTTTAATACCTATGGCGGTATCGCTGGGCTTTGGGGTAATGTTTGCAACCCTGGTAAGCCTGATTCTGGTACCGGCCAGTTATTTTATTCTTGAAGATATGCGGCAAAAGCTTTCCCGGCTTATGAATTAGCCAGTGTTACAGGCCGCCGTTTATTCCTGAAATAATACTGTTCGTCCATGTTTATATAATGCTGAACGATATAAGTAATTGATTTTATAAGGTATAGTGCAGGCCCATATTAAGCCAGTCCTGCTGTTCCTGAAAAGCCTCTAATCGGCAACTATACTTGCTTTGATTCTAATAATGGTTTGATGGGGATGATTGATGAATGCACTGAATAATATTGAAGAAAGACGCTCGGATCCGCGTTTTGAATACAAGGATCAACTGAGCTTAAAAATTGTGTTTTCATCGGAAAATCCAAGTTTATTAGGCAAGAACATTGATGGTTCAACCCTGGATATATCCGCTTCCGGTCTGCGTATAGAGCTTAATCATCCAATTAAAATCGATAGCGTGCTTGATGTGTGGGTGAGCCTGAAAAACCTTAATAAAAAATTCTTTCTGACCGGCAATGTACGCTGGGTGAATGAAACTGCCAAGCCGGGGATTTATCAGATCGGTCTGGTGTTACGGGAGCGTACGGACACGGTTACAGATTTATCCAGCTGGAAGGCGACACTGAAAAAACATCTGATTGAATGAAGAAAAAGTGCCGCTTTTGCCAGAGCGTATCTGACTATCAGTTTTTTATTGTGGCTCTGGCGCTGGGTGTTTTGTATTTTGTATTCTGGGTTTAAGGCTGCACACTGGATGCCGGTTTCAGTTTTCAGGATATAGACCGGCTATTTCAATAAAGCCTTCCTCATCTTCCCTGCGCCGACACTCACCGCTTCGGCAATCACTGAGTAATGCTTCTCTACGATGCCGATAACGCCTGTCTTTATTGTGCCGCCTAGGGGCATTGGCATGCCGACGTTCAGGGCCTGTATAGAACAGACCGTCATCATTGTATTCATTTTCTGTATTCATTTGACTAACACCTGATATAAAAATATCTGTCTTATTAGATAGTGTATTTTGTTCTTATGATCAATTCTGCCAGAGTGTAATCTTGCACCATTTATCCAATACTTTGCGTTACATCAATCACCGCGTATATATTGCTGTTATCGTTGATAAAACTTTTTGATTGGCTGGGCAATAGCCGTTAAATTTTTTATTACCCGTTCTTTGCCATTATCGTGAATAATGGTCTTTGGGAGCCTTGCGATAGTGAAGGCTATCCTTAAATTGATAACAGGGATTATGCATGTCAAAACAACACCCCATTGTTGCCGTAACCGGCGCATCCGGCGCTGGCACGACAGTTGTCAAAAATGCCTTTAAGGAAATTTTTTATCGTCAGAAGATTAATGCGGCATTTGTCAGCGGGGAGTGTTTTTTCCGCTATTCGCTAACAGAAGAAGAGCAGCGTATCCAGGCATCCTGTCAATCATCTCGCCCCTTGAGTATATATGGGCCACAGTTAAATGATTTTTATCAGTTGCAGTCTTTGTTTGCCGAGTATGCAGAGCGGGGCAGCGGCCGTGTTCGTCGCCGTATCAGCGCCGAGGAGGCTTTCAGGCTTAATCGAAGGCCGGGTGATTTCAGTGATTATGAGCCGCTACCGGCCGATAGCGATCTGTTGTTTTATGAGGGGCTGCACGGGGCGGTGGTGGCCAATAGCTGGACGCGCCGTAAAATGTCCGGTTCCCATAATCCCCAGGTTATAAAAGAGCGCCGCAAGCCGCGCAATAATAAGGCGGTGGATGTGGCGCAGTATGCGGATTTGCTGATTGGTGTGGTGCCGGCGATTAATCTGGAATGGATTCAGAAAATTCATCAGGATACCCATACAAAATGCCAGAGCACGGACGAGGTGAGCGCAGAAATCGTACGTCGCCTGCAGGATTATATTTATTTTATGGTGCCGCAGTTTTCTCTTACGGATATTAATTTTCAGCGTATGCCCGTGGTGGATACATCCAATCCTTTTGATAGCCGGGAGGTGCCCAATGAGAATGAGAGTATAGTGGTGGTGCGTTTTCGGGAGCCAAAAAAATATAATCTGCCGCAGATTCTGGAACGGATTGATGGGGCCTTTATGTCACGCTCAAATACCATGGTTATTAAAGGCGGGCAGATGCAGCTGGCGCTGGATGTGATTTGTTCACCGATTATTGAAGGGCTGCTGGGCTGGCATAAAAACTCGTAGCCCCTGTTTATTGATCGGTGCTGCCGCCAATACGCACTTCATCATAATGGCCGGATTTGCCGGTAAGCGATACGTCATCATTATCATCCGATGTACCGCTGGCACTGGAAGAAAGATCGGAGAAAAAACTGCCGCTGGAACGGGAATAAGAGGGTTTCGGCATGGATTGCTTCTGATAGCCCCTGACTTCAGAACGGGGGGACTTTTCCATTATGTACATAATGCCAATGATCGCCAGAACCAGGGTGACAGCCATTTTAGCGATTAAGGGGATCTGTTTTTTCATAACTAGGCTCGTGTATTGATTCGACCTCCCCGTTGCCGGGTATCGGCCTGATGATCTGAGCGCAATTTGCGGCGATCAGTCATGCGTCTACGATTTAATAGTACGCGAATGTTTCGCTGGCGTCTGTCTTTTTGGTGACGACGCTCAGGATTGAGTTGTATGTTTTCGGTCTCATCGGCGCTTGATTCGGTTTTTTTGATATTCCGTTGCGGATGAGACTTCATCTGCGCATACAGGCGCAGGCGACTGGATGGGCCGTTAATATTCATAATAAAAGCATCGTAATGGGATTATTATCATAATCGGCATACGGATAACTTTCTTGAGGGGCTTTAGTCCCTGAAAGCCCGGCTCAGTCAGAGATTAGTTTAGTTTTTCCAGCCGATCATTCAAAAAGCGGTGTTTGCCGCCGCTATTGAACTTTACAATCGCAAAGCCATGATGGCTGATCTTATCTACAATCACTTCCTGTCCAGTGCTTTTAACGCGAACCCGCTCGCCGATATTCAGTGTTTTTGCATTATTCATTTTTATGCTCCAGATGAAAACTAAGAACCAGGATGTAACTTTTATCAAATTACACAATAAAGTTAGCCTAGTTTATTAAGTAATGCAAGTAAGCTTATGTATTTTATAGATAAAAGGTATTTCAGGATTTGCGGTTATGGGGAGGGATGTTATTTTCTGCGGTTTGCAGCTCACTTTCTCTGCCCGGCACCTGGGGCATGGACTGAGTCAGGCGGGGGCTGTTCTGGCCCATACGGTATTGATAAATCACCATATAGGCCAGTACATTGCGAACATAGCGACGGGTCTCTGTGTAAGGGATGGTTTCAATCCAGCGAATAGCTTCCATGGACTCTTCCGGTAGCCAGTCATCGACCCGGTGTGGCCCCGCATTATAGGCGGCGGTGGCCAGTACGGTTTGCTGGTGGTTACGTTCCAGCATCTGTTCCAGATAGCCTGTGCCCAGCTGGATATTGGTTTCCGTTTTTAGCAGGCTGCTTTTACCCCGGTAACGCACCTGCATTTTGCGGGCAATATGGCGGGCCGTGGTTGGCATCAGCTGCATCAGGCCCAGCGCACCGGCGGGTGAATGGGCGTCGGCCATAAAGGCGCTTTCCCGGCGGATAATGGCATAGGTCAGTGCCGGGTCCAGCTGGCGCTTCTGTGACCAGTTACGAATACTTTTTTGCAGGGGCAAGGGGAAGCGCAGGGCAATATCATCCCGATAGGGGGTCTGGCCCAGGGTGTAGATGGCGCGATCATGCCACTGCCAGCTTTGCGCCAGTTTGGCTGCGGCCAGCTTTTCTATGGAATCGAGCTGCTGAGTCAGCTGATACCACTCCCGTCGTGCGTCCAGTATTCGCCCCAGACGATAAAGCTCATGGGCGCGGCGAGCCTCTTGCCGCTGGCTGATATGCTCAATGGATGTGTTATCCATTGCCAGCGGCCGGTTTTCAAAGGCATAGGGCAGGCCCAGCTGGTCGGCGGCCAGAAAGCCGTAATAATCCCGCCGGGAGGCCAGGTAGCGGAATGTGCTGTCTGCCTCAATCTGCCGACCCATCCGGGCATTGGCATAGGCCCACCAGAACTGCCAGCGCAGGCGGGCCTGTTGTTTCGGGGGCAGGGCTTCTATATTGGATAATGTGGCTGGCCAGTCGCCCTGACGAATATTGCTGCGGATACGCCATTGCAGCACTTCGGAATCGGCCTGGGAGCTGGGGATTTTATCCAGCCAGTCATCGGCCTGTGGGTAATGCTGGCGAGCCATCGCCAGGCCAATATACCGATAAACCTGCTGCCGCTGTGTGTTATTAAAGGCGACCCTGGCTTGCAGGGCCTGCCATGTGTCTATGGCCTGCTGGGGATCACGCCGGCTGAGCCGCTGAATGGCCTGCAGTGCAATGGTCTGTGTATAAGGGTGGTCGCGTTTAAGCAGAGGCTCGGTGGCTACACGCTGGGGCCTGCGATAAACCCGTTGCCATAATCTCACCCACTGCTGTTCGCTGGCCGGAAGCGAGCGGCTTAGATGGCGTGCCAGGCGGGTTTTCCCAACGCTCATCACCCGTGCAATACGTTGCCAGACAAGATCGGGTGTTTTATAGCCGGCCTTCTCCCAGGCGCTAAATACCGGGTCGCAACTACGGGGCTGAGAGCGGCTACTGAGCCACAGCTTCTGTATTTTGGGAAGGGCCTGCTGACTCCGTCCGGTTTTAATCAGTGCGTTCAGCCAGGCGCACTGTAATCTGGGGCTGCTCTGGGGAGTATAAACATGCAGTAAATCCTGCCAGCGTTGATGGCGTTCATAATAACGGATTAAATCCCGCCGTAAGCGGGCGCTAATAATCTGCCCGGGATTGTGCCTGAAAAATGCATCCGCCTCCTGCAGGCTGAGCTGTTGCAGGTTCTGGTGTATTTTGCGGTATTCCAGATAGGGGCTTAAGGGGTAGTCATGCAGACGTGAAAACAGCCTGTTAAAGCCCTGTATATCGCCAGATTTGAGATGCTTTTCGGCCTCTATAAACCACTGCCTTTGCTGTTGTAGCTGAGCTGTATCATAGGTATCGAGTGATTCATCAGCCGTATTTTCACTAGCCAGGATACTTTCCGTGGCAATCGTTTTGCCCGGCTGGATAAAACTGCTAGCTGACAGTGTCCATAAGGCCAGGATGGCAGCCAGGGTAAATGCGCTGCGCCGGGTGCGGTTAAATGATATGAGCTGAGTGTGCATTATTCTGGCTGCTTGCAAAGCAAAGGGCTACCACAAGTGTAGTCGGGCTATATGACACCCCTGTGAAATAACTCACAGGCCGCCTAGCCATTGTCTTTATGGCTGTATTTTTTGACATATTCAAAACCCAGCTTAATGGCGCGCTTTTTATCTTCGGGTAGCAGCTTTTTATATAGCGCCGCCTTGTTTTTGCGGGCGCCGGCTATGCCCTGCGCGTTAGCTACATAAAACCAGGCATAGGCAATGGCTGAATCAGGGGGAATGCCGTTGCCGGTAAAATAAGCAACGCCCAGATCCATTTGCGCCTGCCCGTGTCCCCGTTTTGCTGCCTGCATAAACAGGGCAACCCCTTTTTTATAGTCTCGCTTAACCCCGTAACCGTTAACATACATTTTGCCCAGTTCATAAATCGCATCCAGATAATTTTTATCCGCAGCCTGTTTGACTTTCTGAAAGGCCGTTTTCAGATTTTTGGGGGCTAGCTTGCCTTCTTTATAGGCCAGACCTACCTGATAAAGGGCGCGGGGATCACCTTTTTCTGCGGCCCTGGTATACCAGTCAAAGGCTTTTTTGGGGTCTTTGGGGCGTAGCTTGCCCTCTGCATAAACATCGGCCAGACAAAGCTGGGCATCCGTATTGTTTTTTTCAGCCAGCTTGTTTAGCAGCTTGAGGGCTTTTTTGACATTCTGCTTGATGCCGTCTCCGTGCAGGTACATCTGGGCCAGCTCATACTGGGCCCGGGAGTGCCCCTGTTTGGCAGCTTTAGAATACCAGTAGGCGCCTTTGGCGGGCTTGCGGGGAACCCCGTCCCCATGGATATACATCTTGCCCAGGATGTACTGGGCATCTACATCCTTGCCCCGGGCGGCTTTTAGTAGCCATTTGGCAGCGCTGTTGAAGTTCTGTTTGACCCCTGCACCTTTAAGATAAAGACGGCCTAAAATGCTTTGGGCTTTAACGTGATCCTGCCGGGCTGCCTGGCTGTACCAGTGGGCGGCTTTTTTCATGTCCTGACGTGCGCCGCTCTGCTCGGCGTACATATTGCCCAGCATAAACTGGGCTTCCCTGTCACCTTTTTCAGCCAGTGGAAACCACAGCATCAGGGCGGTGGCATAGTCTTTTTTTAAATAGGCGCCAAGGCCTTTTTCATAGTCGCTGGGTGGTTTGGCTTTTTTGGCTTTGTGGGTAGTGGCGTCGGCTGTTGCGCATGAAAGGGCAATCAGCAG
>JALTRC010000442.1 GCA_026998145.1 Gammaproteobacteria bacterium | reverse complement strand
CTGAGCGGCTAGTTCGCGAGTGGGAGTTAATACCAGCGCACGCAGGGGTGGGCGGGATTTTTTGACATCCCCTGATTCCATTAGCCGTTGTAACAGCGGCAGGGTAAAACCGGCGGTTTTACCCGTGCCGGTCTGGGCGCCGCCCATAATATCCCGCCCTTCCAGCACGCTTGGAATGGCCTGCTTCTGTATGGGGGTGGGGGTCGTGTAACCGCTTTCGGTTACCGCACGTAATAATTCAGCACGCAGGCCAAGGGATTCAAATGACATCCGGGTTTTCTCCAATGTTTTATTGTGTATCTTTGTGCAGGAATAAATGTGTTACAGCGACTCGCCTTAAGGCGATTTTTTAGATTGTTCAAGAGGTACCGGGACGTTGAAGATATATAAAAAACGAATGTATACAGCTACTCTATGCAGATATAGATAGTTAAGCGGGGCTAATGATACCATAAATCATCAACAATAAGGCATCTGTCGCCAGCAGTGCCAGATTTCAGAGGTAAGTCCAGATAATGCCTGAAGGGCCGGAAATAAAACAGCTAGCCGATACCCTCAAAGCAGCCCTTGAAGGCAAGCAGGTGAGCCGGGTTTTCTTTGCCTTTGAGCATTTGCAGGCTTTTCGCTCAAAACTGCAAAACCGCACCATTACCGCGATTTCATCCCGCAGCAAAGCCATACTCACACAATTTGATAATGGCCTCACCCTCTACAGCCATAATCAGCTCTATGGTCGCTGGGTGGTGCTGCCACAGGGGGAATATCCCGACAGCAGCCGCTCATTGCGGCTGGCTATTCATACAAAAGATACAATGGCTCTGCTGTATAGCGCCTCTGAAATTGAGCTGCTGCAAACCGCTGAGCTTAACCGGCATCCCTATTTAAAAAATCTGGGGCCGGAGCTGCTGGATGAGGCTATCCGCCCGGAGGATATTATCGCCCGCTTTAATGAGCCCCGGTTTCACCGTCGCCAGTTAATGGGGCTGTTACAGGATCAGCATTTTATTGCCGGCATGGGGAATTATCTTTGCTGTGAAGCCCTGCATATTAGCCACATTCACCCCACTAAGCGGCTGGCCGATTTAAGCCCCTCACAACGGCAGAAGCTGGCGAAAAACTGCTTAAAACTCAGCCGGCAAAGTTATCAAACCGGCGGCATTACCAATCAGCTCAAACGGGCAGAAGCCCTGCGCAAACAGGGGCTGGATTTTGAAGACTATCGATTCCTTGTGTACCGGCGGGCAGGCCTGCCCTGCTATCAATGCGGCGCTGAAATTATAAAAGGAAAATATGCCGGAAAAATGGGCTATATCTGCCCGGTCTGCCAGCCGGATACATAAACAGCGCACCCCGGCGACCTGGCCAGCCTGTAACCTGGATGACAGATTCTCAGCCGAAAGGCGCGCACAATCCCGCCATGCATTCCAGCAGCCGGCACACATTGCTCAGTATCAATAGCGGATCTTCCAGCCTGAAATTCGCCCTGTTTGCTGTTGCCGAAAACAGCCCCCTGCAAGGGATATATCGGGGCCAGCTTTCCGCCATTGGCAGCGAGGGCCGGTTCAGGATTAATGATGCAGACGGAAAGCCGCTATACAGGCAAAAGCTCAGCATCAGCGGTCACCCCCACGCCCTGCAAATTCTGCTGGACTGGCTGGACGAGCACACAGATTTAAGCCGCCTGATGGGCGTGGGCCACAGGGTCGTGCACGGTGGCAGCCGCTATCACCAGCCGGTCATGATTGATGCCGATGTCATGGATTATTTACACAGTATTATTCCCCTGGCACCCAATCACCAGCCGGCCAGTTTGCTGGCCATTAGCAGCCTGCAAAAACGACAGCCCGAACTGCCGCAAATTGCCTGTTTCGACACCGCCTTTCACCACACCCGGCTGGCTGTGGAACAGCGCTTTGCCCTGCCCGATCACCCCGGGCTGAAAGATGTCCGTCGTTATGGTTTTCATGGCCTGTCTTATGAATATATTGCCCGCACCCTGCCCGATTATCTTGGCCCGGCGGCGGAGCAGAAAATTATTGTCGCCCACCTGGGCCACGGGGCCAGCCTGTGCGCCCTGCATCATCGGCGCAGCCAGGCCACCAGCATGACCTTTACGCCATTAGATGGTATTCCCATGGGCACCCGCTGCGGTTCGCTGGACCCGGCCGTGGTGCTGTATCTGCTGCAACAGGGCATGAACGAAACGGAAATTTCCGATCTGCTGTATTTCCAGTCCGGCCTGCTGGGCCTTTCTGAATTAAGCGATAATCTGGCCGAATTACTAAAATCATCCTCCCCAAAAGCCCAGTTTGCCATTGAGCTGTTTATTCAGCGAGTCGTGCGTGAGATTGGCGCAATGGCCGCAACGCTGGGAGGCGTTGATGCCCTTATCTTTACTGCCGGTATCGGCGAAAACTCGGCCGATATTCGCGCCGCTATCGGTAAAGCCTGTAGCTGGCTGGGATTGCAGCTGGATGAAAAAGCCAATCGCGCTGCCCGGCCCTGTATTTCCGATAAAAACAGCCCGGTCAGCGCATGGCTTATCCCCACCGATGAAGAATACATGATTGCCGAACATAGCCTTGCACTCATTGATCCCCATAACAAACACAGGATGTCCTTATGATTAAATCGAATTTTACGGTTAGCGCATCACCCTTATCCGAAGCGGAGCTGGCGCTAACCGATGCCTGGTGGCGCGCCGCCAATTACCTGTCCATCGGGCAGATTTATCTGCTCGACAACCCGCTGCTCAAACAGCCGTTGAGTCTGGAACATATCAAACCCCGATTACTGGGCCACTGGGGTACCACCCCCGGCCTGAATATGATCTACACCCATCTTAACCGCGTCATCAAAGCCCGCGACCTGAATATGATTTATGTCACCGGCCCCGGCCATGGGGCGCCGGGCATAGTCGCCAATACCTGGCTGGAAGGCAGCTATAGCGAGCTATACCCCAATATCAGCCGGGATGAGGCTGGCATGAAACATCTGTTCCGGCAGTTTTCCTTTCCAGGCGGCATTCCCAGCCACACAGCGCCGGAAACCCCCGGCTCGATCCATGAAGGGGGCGAGCTGGGATACTCCTTAAGCCATGCCTATGGAGCCGCCTTTGATAACCCGGATTTAATCGTCACCTGTGTGGTTGGGGATGGAGAAGCGGAAACCGGCCCGGCCGCCACCTCCTGGCATTCCAACAAGTTTCTTGATCCTGAACGTGATGGTGCCGTGCTGCCCATTTTGCACCTCAATGGCTACAAAATAGCCAACCCCACGGTACTGGCACGCATTGGCAATAAGGAACTCATCGACCTGTTTCACGGCTACGGCTACACCCCCTATCTGATTGAAGGCTCGGACCCGCTGGCCGTGCATCAGGCCATGGCCGCTACGCTGGACAGAATCATGGACGAGATTCACGATATTCAACTCACCGCCCGCAGCGGCAAATCCAGCAGCCGGCCCCGCTGGCCAATGATTATTCTGCGCACCCCCAAGGGCTGGACCTGCCCGAAAGAAATTGACGGCCTGAAACTCGAAGATTACTGGCGCGCCCATCAGGTACCCTTTGCCCAGCTGGCGGAAAAGCCCGAACATATCCGGGTGCTGGAACAATGGATGAAAAGCTATCAGCCGGAAAAACTGTTTAATGAAAATGGCCAGTTAAACGGCGAAATCGCCGCTCTGGCTCCCGCCGGAAAGCGTCGCATGGGCAGCAACCCCCATGCAAATGGCGGCCTGTTATTGCGGGATTTAAAACTGCCCGACTACCGGGATTATGCAGTAGACGTACCTGCCCCCGGCGGCGTTATCGGCGAGGCCACAAGGCGCATGGGCAATTATCTGCGGGATGTCATGGCACTGAATATGCAGCAGCAGAACTTTCGCGTCATGGGGCCGGATGAAACCGTTTCCAATCGCCTCGGCGCGCTGCTGGAGGTCACCAACCGGGCCTGGGAAGCGGAAACCTATGACTATGACGATCATCTGGCAGCCGACGGCCGGGTTATGGAAATCCTCTCCGAGCACACCTGTCAGGGCTGGCTGGAAGGTTATCTGCTAACCGGCCGCCACGGCCTGTTTTCCTGTTATGAAGCCTTTATCCATATTGTGGATTCCATGTTTAACCAGCATGCCAAATGGCTCAAGGTGAGCAAACAGATTCCCTGGCGTCGCCCTATCGCCTCCCTGAATATACTGCTGACATCCCATGTGTGGCGCCAGGATCACAATGGTTTTTCCCATCAGGATCCTGGCTTTATCGATCATGTGGTGAATAAAAAAGCCGACCTGATGCGGGTTTATCTGCCGCCGGATGCCAACACCACTCTGTGCATTACCGCCCGCTGCCTGAACAGCCGCGACCGGGTTAATGTGATCGTTGCCGGTAAACAGCCCGAACCCCAGTGGCTGGATATGGAAAGCGCGATTAAACATTGTGAAGCGGGCATTGGCATCTGGGAATGGGCCAGCAATGATTATGACAGTGAGCCGGATGTGATAATGGCCTGCGCCGGTGACGTACCCACCATTGAAACCCTGGCTGCGGTGAAAATATTGCGCGAGCATCTGCCCGAAATCAAAATCCGCGTGATTAATGTCATTGATTTAATGACTCTGCAACCTAAGGAGGAACACCCCAATGGCCTTAGCGACAAGGCTTTCGATACCCTGTTCAGCACCAATAAGCCCATTGTTTTCGCCTTCCACGGTTACCCCTGGCTGATCCACCGCCTCACCTACCGGCGCCATAACCACGATGGCATGCATGTGCGCGGTTATAAGGAGGAAGGCACAACCACCACGCCTTTTGATATGACGGTACTCAATGAGCTGGATCGTTTTCATCTGGTGAGTGATGTTATCGACCGGCTTGAAGAGCTGGGCTCCAGAGGCAGCTATTTAAAACAGCTGATGCGGGACAAACTGATCGAGCACAAGCAGTACATTACCGAACACGGCCAGGACATGCCGGAAATCCGCAACTGGCGCTGGCAATAAACTGACCAGAACCAAACAGCTAGAGAAACCAAAATGCAAGCAAACGATACCGCCACCGGCAAGCCTGCACAGGCCCGGCTTACCGCCATTATGCAACAGGCAGAAGACTATCCACCCCTGCCGGTGGCCGTAGTTGATGCACAGGAACAGCATGTGCTGGAAGGTGTACTGGCCGCCAGTGATGCGGGGCTTATCGAGCCACTGCTGCTGGGGCAGCCGGAAAAAATCCATAAACTCTGCAAGGCGCTGGGCTGTAAAACGGATCGTTTTCCCATTATCGCCGCCGATTCGGAAGTCAGCGCCGCTCAGGCAGGCGTAGAAGAAGTGCTGGCCGGCCGGGCCCATGGGCTGATTAAAGGCTGGATTCACACCGACGCCCTGATGCACCCGGTGCTGAAAAAACTGCGCAGGGCAAGACGCATCAGCCATGTTTTTATTGCCGAGCTGCCCCGCTATCCCCGCCTGCTGTATATCACCGATGCGGCCATTAATATTGCCCCGGATCTCAGCGCCAAGGCGCAGATAGTGCAAAATGCGGTGGATCTGGCCCATATGCTGGGCATCGCAAAACCGGCCGTTGCGGCGCTTTCATCGGTGGAGCTGGTTAAGCCGGCCATCCCCTCCACACTGGATGCCGCCTGCCTGAGTAAAATGGCGCAACGGGGGCAGATTAGCGGCGCCATCCTCGACGGCCCGCTGGCCTTTGATAATGCTATTTCCACCGATGCGGCCAAAATCAAACAGATTAACAGTGAAGTGGCCGGCAAGGCCGATATTTTGCTGGCACCGGATCTGGATGCGGGCAATATCCTGGCCAAAGATCTGGAATATCTGGCCGGCGCCACCATAGCCGGCATTGTTGTGGGCGCACAGGTACCCATTATGCTGCCTTCCCGCTCCGATCCACCGGCGGCCCGGCTGGCCTCAGCCGCTATTGCCGTGCTGATGCATCATCTGTGGCCCGATTATCAGCCGGATAAGACTTAAGGAAAACCGAAGGAAAACCGGGGACAGACCACGGTTTTATCAGTTCGTCACAGGCTTTCTCGGTCGGCCGGATCTACCGGGTGTCACTCTTCGCCCAAGAGCCTCCTCAATTTGCTCCTTGAATAGATCATTGCCTAATGCGAAGTTACCATTTGTAGCTACACGAATATCATCAACCAAACCTGGCTCAAGGTGATACCTGAATAGATCACGATAATTTTCCCTGCGACTAGCCTCATCAGTCCCAAGTGCATTATAGAGACCATGTGGCTCAAGCAGTGATGACACCTCACCTTGCGCATTTCCCCGATAACTGGACCAGCGATACTCAGCCGGGTGCTCAACCATATTAGCTCGCACAGGATTCAACTCAATGTAACGATAACAACCAAGTACATAATTCTCTTCCTGAGTAATGCAAGAACGAAAGCGACCCTCCCATAAAGTACCACTGCGGCGATAAGTGCGATTAACATACTGAACATATCGCTGCCCTAATCGTTTCATCATAGAGCCAGCAGAATCTAGCTTGTGTGGCGTAATCAGTAAATGCACATGGTTAGTCATCAATACATAAGCATGAATTGAGCAACTACACTGTCGGGCAAACTCTTCAAGCCAGCTGAGATAAATCAAATAATCTTCGTCAGCATAGAAACATGCCTGGCGATTATTACCGCGCTGGATTATATGTAATGGAGTACCGGGTAGTACGATGCGAGGCCGTCTTGGCATAATGCAATCTTCCTTGATTGAGTTTGAATTACTGAGTGGACGATATCACGAAAAACCGTGGTCTGTCCCCTGTTATTGTGTTATTGTATTGTATTGTGTATTGTGTGCAATGGCTCTGCTGTATAGCGCCTCTGAAATTGAGCTGCTGCAAACCGCTGAGCTTAACCGGCATCCCTATTTAAAAAATCTGGGGCCGGAGCTGCTGGATGAGGCTATCCGCCCGGAGGATATTATCGCCCGCTTTAACGAAAAACCGTGGTCTGTCCCCTGTTATTGTCCCTGTTATTTCTGTCCCCTGTTATTTCTGTTATTTATGTCCCCTGTTATTTATGTCCCCTGTTATTTACTGGGTTAGTTTTAACTCTGACATCAATTGCATAAGGCTTTAAACGATAAGCTTGAGAGGAAACAACCATGCCATAGCGCTCTGAGCCACGCGCCTTCTCTCGAACCCAGGATTTCGCTTTTTTAAGATCACGAGTTAATACAATGGGGTAATTATCTTGTATAGATTTAAGGCTCTCTTTCGCACTCTCCACTTCCAAATCCAAAAGCTGTTTTACAAACAATGAAACTTTTTCACTTCTAAATGAACGCATTGATGTTTGTAGATGTAGTTCTGGCACAAATTTAACCTTAGGATTAATTTTAGCCTGTTCAACAATCGCTCCTGACTCATATTCGCTATCCGTTAACCTATCTGAAAGATAAATATCCCAATGGGGAAAGCTATTCTCTACCGCATCAAACCATTCCTTGATTCCTGCTTCACCTGTATTTATTTCCTGTCCGCCTCCTACCAAGCAAACAATTGTTGCCCAATCTTTATGTCTATCCATACATGAAATCAGAAATTCAGGTTCAGACGTGAAAAATCAGTCTGACTTTTCTTTTCACGCATAAATTTAATTGTTTGCTCTTTTGACCATGCACGTTGGGCCTCATCAAATAAAGCCACATGTTCAATAGGTGGCTTTTCTAAATCCACCAGACCATCATCTCTGAAATGATGAACATTTTGAATAAATGCCTTTACCTCACTAACCGCGACTCCCTTATTTATTCTTTTCCCGGTTTCATAACTCCTAGCAACTCTATCTCGTGCCAGTGCCTCTTGCAGTATTTTAACTAAAGGACCATTTCCTGATAGAAACACACTATAAAGCTCATCATCAGGATTGATATGTGTGGTAGCAATATCAAGACCAACTAATGTTTTCCCTGCACCGGGCACACCAGAAACTATAACTATAGATTTTTTTGAGCTTTGTTTAGAATGCTCAATAATTTTCGAAACTGATGTAGATGTTATTGACAAATTTTCTTCAGAAGCATCGCTACGAGATATATCGGAAACAGAATGACCATTATAAAGAGCTAATGTAGCTTCAATAATTGTAGGTGTTGGTTTATATCCACTTGCCTCCCACTCATCGCTATCAACAGCCTCTTTCGGTTTTATTCTTAGAACAGCATCAATCACGTCACTTAATGAATCTGCATTGCAAGATATAGGGTCTAAAAGTTGACCTTTTGATAGTGCATCAAGTGTAAAATCGATGCTCCTCGCATCAGTAGCAACCAGAATTGGAACCAAAACAGCATCATGACTGCCCTCATGAAAATTCTGCATATCAAGAGTATAATCCATTACTTGGTCAAGATCGGCTGCTGCATATGAGCTCGACCCTACTTTGAATTCAATGACAAATATAACCGAATCAATAATAACAACAGCATCGACTCTTCGCCCCATTCTAGGAATAGAAAACTCAAAATAGATTCTTCCTTCATACCCTCTCAAAGTCTCTTTCAGAATTTTAGTTTGTTTATTCCAGGCATCTCGCTGAGACATTGCCAAATCGAAAGAGTGTTCCTGCGTCATACGACCAAGAATTTTCTCTGCTTCTTGACCACAAAAATACTTTATAGAAGACGAGTAATATGCACGTTTCATAATCTACTCTATTATTGATAATTCAAAGAAATTAACCATGCCATCTAACCCAAAATACTATTCATGTTACCCTTAGCTTTATCAACAGAATATTTTTTCAATTTTATCTTGAACTGCTTTAAACAGATCAATATCCAATTTATCAGCGAGAAAATTTTGAAGGGGAGTGAAACTGATTCCAGTCGCGAGCTTCTACAAATTGCCCTGGCCGGTATTTTAAAATTATTAGATCAGAACCTGTCATTTAACGATGCGGCCGCCGAGCCATTCCTTTTCCATTTATATTTATTATATTTTTAACCCTTCCCTGAGTTTATATTTCATATGCATCCCGCATACGGGTTGCATCGATACTATCACAGTTATGCTGCTTTATTAAATTGGGGGGGGTAATGTCAAAGTCAGGAAAGCTTTGACTCTAACACCTGGTCTTATAAATGTAATTTTGGATCCATACGTTCGTGAAGTATCCTCACTACAAGAATTGATGAGGAAAGATTTTTGTAGAAAATGATGTGGCTTTCGTGAGGAAAACGTAAATACTCTGGCAAGATATCTTCGGCACTGTGACGTGGTCAAGCATTTTGTGACACCTCAGTTAAGCCGCTTTTTCCACTTCCAATAATTTCTGTTCGAATGCATTCGGGCTCATGTAACCCAGATACGAATGCAGCCTTTCATGGTTATAAAAC
>JALTRC010000441.1 GCA_026998145.1 Gammaproteobacteria bacterium | reverse complement strand
TCCGCCACCTGAAAAGCTCACGGCTGGATCGCCATTTTGCCCTGTTTATTCTGGCCACCGGTGTGCCGGGGGTAGTGCTGGGGGCCAACCTGATTTTAAAAATCCCGGAAAATATCGCCCAGTTTTCTCTGGGCCTGCTTACCCTGAGTCTGGGGATTTATTCCTACCTGTCGCCGCAACTGGGACAACACAGCCAGCACAGCAACCGCCATAAGCGGGGCTATCTGATTGGCGGCACCGTCATCTTTTTAATCGGCGCATTAAACGGCTCGCTCACCTCCGGCACCGGCCTGTTTGTCACCCTCTGGCTGATTCGCTGGTTTGGGCTGGATTATAAAACCGCCGTCACCTACACCCTGATTCTGGTAGGCATGTTCTGGAATGGCACAGGTGCCCTGACCCTGGGCCTGCTGGGGGATATTTACTGGCAGTGGCTGCCGGCCCTGTTACTGGGTTCCTTAATCGGCGGCTATCTGGGCGCCCATCTGGCGATTATTAAAGGCAACCGGGTGATTAAACGTAGCTATGAAATGATTACTCTGCTGGTGGGATTGAAATTGATGTTTTGATAGTTGACGCTAAGGCGCAAAGGTCGCGAAGTTTTATAGATGTTTTTTGACACAGAGGCACAGAGACGCAGAGTTTTTGGTGGGTAAGCCTAAATTTAAAAAAACTGGATTCCGGCCAGAGGCCTGCCGGAATGACAGCCAGAGTATGCATCACATATTTCACTCTGAGCCACAGTGGCTCACAGCACTCCCCCCGGCTTTTCTCTGTGTACCTCTGTGACCTCTGTGGTTAAGATTTTTAAAAAAACTTCGCGCCCTGGCATCAAACCACCCCATACTGCTGACGATAAAACTGCATTGCATCCAGCATTTCTTCATCGCCTTTGTCTTTTAAATACTCAATCAGATCCGTCATGCTAATAATACTAGCCACATCCAGACCATAATCCTGATTAATTTCCTGAATAGCGGAACGCTCGTCCTGACCTTTTTCCTGACGGTCCAGCGCAATCACTATGCCCACAGTGGTGGCATCGGCTGCATCGATAATATCAATGGCTTCACGAATCGCCGTGCCGGCGGTAATCACATCATCAATCACCAGCACCCGGCCATCCAGTGGTGCGCCCACTATCATGCCCCCTTCCCCGTGATCTTTTTTCTCCTTGCGATTAAAAGCATAGGGAGTGTCGATATTATGATCCTGAGCCAGCGCCATGGCGGTTACCGCCACCAGAGGTATGCCCTTGTAGGCGGGGCCAAACAGCACATCATATTCTATGCCGCTATCCACAATCGCCTGGGCATAACAACGCCCCAGCTCGGCCAGCGCCTTGCCCGTATTAAACTGCCCCGCATTAAAAAAATAAGGGCTGGTACGCCCGGACTTGAGCTTGAACTCGCCAAACTTCAATACATCGTAGCTTAGCGCCAGCTCGATAAACTGCCGTTGGTAATCTTGCATAGGGAACCCATTTATCTGTAGATCGTTGTAGAATAGCGGCCTCTATTATAACGCTAAAGCTGTCCATGCGAATTATTTCTATTAACACCAATGGCATCCGCGCCGCCGCCCGTAAAGGTTTTTTTGACTGGTTCAGCAAGCAGGATGCCGATGTAATTTGCATTCAGGAAACCAAGGCACAGGAGTGGCAGCTGGATGATGAGGTGTTTCATCCGCCCGGCTATGAACGCTATTTTATGGACGCAGAAAAAAAGGGGTACAGCGGTGTGGCCATTTACACGCGCCATAGGCCGAAAAAAATCATCAAGGGTATTGGCTGGCATGATGTGGATATGGAAGGCCGTTATATTGAAGTGCAGTTCGACAAGCTCAGTGTGATTTCACTGTATATGCATTCCGGCTCCTCATCGGAAGAACGTCAATCGGTCAAGTTTGATTTTATGGATCGTTTTATGCCCTATTTACAAAAGCTGCGGCGCAAGCGTCGGGAATTTATTATTTGCGGCGACTGGAATATTGCCCATAAAAAAATCGATATTAAAAACTGGCGCAGCAACCAGAAAAACTCCGGTTTTCTGCCGGAAGAAAGAGACTGGATGAGCCGCATGTTTGATGAAGTGGGCTATGTGGATGCCTTTCGCGTGGTCAATCAAAACGAGCATGAATACACCTGGTGGAGTAACCGGGGACAGGCCTGGGCCAATAACACCGGCTGGCGTATTGATTACCAGATTATTACCCCCGGCCTGAAAGATACGGTTAAAGCAGCGAATATTTACCGGGATGAACGTTTCTCCGATCACGCACCCCTGACCATCGATTACGATTACACCATATGAGCCAAACACATAACTGGCGCGAAGCCCTTCGGGTTTACACAAAACCGCAGATTCTGATTATTTTTCTACTGGGCTTTTCTGCCGGCCTGCCTTTTCTGCTGGTGTTTTCCAGCCTCTCAGCCTGGCTCAATGATGTGAATGTGAGTAAATCCACCATTGGTTTTTTTAGCTGGATCGGCCTGCTGTATTCCATCAAGGTGGTATGGGCGCCGGTGGTGGATAAAACGCCTCTGCCCCTGCTCACAAAAATTTTCGGCCAGCGGCGCAGCTGGTTATTGCTGGCGCAAAGCGGTATTGCAGGCGGTATTTTATTGATGGCCGGCAGCCAGCCGGCAGAACATTTACAGGCCTTTGCACTTTTTGCCCTGCTGGTGGCTTTTTCATCGGCCACCCAGGATGTGGTGGTGGATGCCTACCGCATTGAAGCCGCCGCCAATGAATATCAGGCGGCCATGGCGGCCAGCTATGTATTCGGTTATCGCATTGCCACTTTAGCCGCTGGCGCCGGCGCCCTGTATTTTGCAGATATTTTTGACTGGCATATTGCCTATTTACTGATGGCGGTTTTAAGCATGGTGGGCATTATCACTACCCTGCTGATAAAAGAGCCAGCACACAAAATTTCTGCTGACACACTGGCGCAGGAGGAAAAAATCATCAGTCAGCTGGAAGACATCAGTGACGCCAGAGGCCCTGTGCAGAAAATCATCGACTGGTTTGCCGCCGCCGTTATCAGCCCTTTTGTGGATTTTTTTCACCGTTATGGCAAACAGGCGCTGATTATTTTATTGCTGGTGGGCAGCTACCGGATCACCGACATTACCATGGCAGTGATGGCCAATCCTTTTTATCTGGATATGGGTTTTACTAAAACCGAAATCGCCCAGATTTCCAAACTGTTTGGCTTTGCGCTGACCTTAAGCGGTGCCGCCCTGGGCGGCATATTAGTAATGCGCTACGGCATATTAAAAATATTATTACTGGGCGGCCTGCTGGTAATCGGCAGTAATTTATTATTTGCCCTGCTCTCCACCATGGGCGCTAATTTAACCATGCTGGCCTTTACCATCAGTATGG
>JALTRC010000440.1 GCA_026998145.1 Gammaproteobacteria bacterium | reverse complement strand
TTGTGGATTAACAGGCAGCCTTTAGCTGAGTAAAATATTGCGCGATACCCTGCTGAAGATCCGCCACAAACATATCAATGGATTCTTTAAAGTCCTCATCCAGCTGCTGACGATTGACGGTTAAATGAATCACCGCCTGTTCTTCTACAGGAGGCAGATCCGTGGTTACCGTCCAGGCCAGATTATTGGGGCAGCCAGGCAATGAAAACCTGACTCCGCCTTTAATCAGCTCCCGGTTTATCGCAAATTCACCCCATATACAGTAAATTCGACCACTGCTGCCATGATCTTCCATCACATTATCAATAGACTCACAAACACGAGGCAGCGCGGCAATGGTTAAATGTTGCTGCAATTCAGCACTGTTTATATCTGGCTCAAGCCGGGCAAAAAATTCCATTACTGTTTCAACTCAACTGGAACATAATCAAAACTTTCCTGGGCCAGAATATTGCCCCCGTCATCCACTACCGAAACTGTCCACTCACCCAGCCAGGTGGGATAAAGATTTTTACTGGACCAGACACGCCAGCGATCCCCACCAATATCAAAAGCCACTTCTGCTCGTACTATGCCACCCTGCTCCCAGCGATGCAGAATACTGCGTCCTTTCATGCCTTTAAGCTCGGTAAAAAAATACACCTTGTGGGTGTCGTTATAAACCTTGCTCAGCTGATCCACTGGCTCTTTATTTTCAATGCCACTGGTAATCTGCGCACGGGCTACATCCATATCAGCATAAGCCAGAGGTATGGATAAAATCGATAGCAGCACAATGAATACAGAACGTAATGCCGTCATAGCAGGATCCTCCTGATTTAAAAAATAATGAGACTGAGACTAGCAGATTTAAAATGATTCGCCTTAAGGCTGAATATAATCATTTTTAAGGCTCACATAATGCTGCGCCGAATATAGCAGAAAGGCTTTTTCCTTATCATTCAGCTCTCTTACCGCGCGTGCCGGTGATCCCAGATATAAATGTCCAGCTTCCAGTTCCTTACCCGGTGATACCACACTACCGGCACCCACCATAGCACCGGCCCGGACAATCGCCCCATCCAGCACAATCGAGCCCATGCCAATCAAGCACTGATCTTCAATAGTGCAGGCATGCAATACCGCGTTATGCCCAAGGGTGACATCATTACCAATAATTAGCGGCCCGCCCGGCCCATAAGCGCCGGGGTGGGTCACATGCAGCACACAGCCATCCTGTATATTGGTTCTATCACCGATACGAATATAATTCACATCCCCGCGAATCGTCACCATCGGCCATACGGACACATCCTCACCCAGCTCCACATCACCAATAATCACCGCCGCCTCATCCACATAAGTGGAAGCCGGCACACTGGGCTGGATATTTTTATAGGGGCGTATATTCTGACTCATGGCTTATCCCGTTATTTTTTTGATAGTGTACGCCCACCGCCAGCGGCTGAAAACCTTGGGAGTGCTATAATAGCGGCGGCAATTTAAGCACATATTGATATGAATCATTTCCAGCGGCCGGGACAACTGTTTTAATAAGGCTGATCCCCCTGCAACAGGTAACCACATGAGCCAGATAATCTTTGATACGGATTTAATTAAACGCTACGACAAATCCGGCCCCCGCTACACCTCCTACCCGACCGCCGTACAATTTAATACGGACTACACGGAGGATGATTATCGCCGCCATGCTGAAATCTCCAATCAGAGCGGCCAGGCTTTATCCCTGTATTTTCACCTGCCCTTTTGCGACACCATTTGCTACTACTGCGGCTGCAACAAGGTGATCACCAAGGACCGCAGCAAGGCGGAACCTTATTTACAGCGGGTGCATAAAGAAATTGCCATGCAGGCAGTGCTGTTTGACTCCAGCCGCAAGGTGGATCAGCTCCACTGGGGCGGCGGCACCCCCACCTTTATCAGCCATGATCAAATGCGTCAGCTAATGGATGTGACCCGCCAGCACTTTAATCTGCACGATGATGATACGGGGGAATACTCCATTGAAATCGACCCCCGCGAGGTCACCCGTGAAAGCATTAAGGTGCTGCGGCAAATCGGCTTTAATCGCATGAGTCTGGGCATTCAGGATTTTAATCCCCAGGTGCAAAAGGCGGTTAACCGTATTCAAAGTGAAGCCCAGACCATGGCCGCCATTGATGGGGCACGGGAAGAAGGCTTTAAATCCATTAGCGTGGATTTAATCTACGGCCTGCCCCTGCAAACAGAAACCAGCTTTATGGAAACCCTGGAAAAGATTATTCATATCTCACCGGATCGCATTTCCGTTTTCAACTACGCCCACCTGCCGGAAATGTTCAAGCCCCAGCGACGCATCAATGAAGTGGATCTACCACTACCGTCTGTGAAGCTGGCCATTTTAAAAGACACCATCGAATACTTAACCGATGCAGGTTATGTGTATATCGGCATGGATCATTTTGCCAAACCGGATGATGAGCTTTCCATTGCCCAGCAAAACGGCCAGCTGTACCGAAATTTTCAGGGCTATGCCACCCATGCGGATTGCGATTTGATTGGCCTGGGCATTTCATCCATCGGCACTGTGGGCAACAGCTTTGCGCAGAATGTAAAAACCCTGGATGAATATGCAGAAAAAATCGATGCGGGCAAACTGGCCATTTTCCGTGGCGTTGAAATTGATGAAGACGACATTATTCGCCGCCATGCCATTATGCAGCTCATCTGCCACTTCAAGCTGGATATGGATAAGTTCTCCGCCGACAACAAGATTGAATTTAAACACTATTTTGCCGATGAATTAAAACGCCTGCAGGTCATGGAAGATGATGGTCTGATCGAGATTCAGAACAATATGATTAGCGTTACATCAAAAGGCCGTTTGCTGATTCGCAATATCTGCATGGTATTTGATCGCTATATTCAACAGCAAAGCAATACACGTTTCTCAAAAGCTATTTAAGAAATCCCTGAAATATTGTGTTGACGCAAAGACGCGAAGGACGCGAAGTTTTTAAAAAAATTTGACGCAGAGACACAGAGGCGCGGAGTATTTTAGGATGGGGCTGGAACGGTAAGACAGCAATTAACAACTATTTCTGGATTCCGGCCAAAAACCTGCCGGAATGACGGTTATTAGTTGCCCCTCATATTTCAAATACTCAGCGTCCTTCGCGTCTTTGCGTCAAACAATCATACAAATATCGAATATATACAACTCCGGCACATTCGGATAAAAAACGAAGAGGAACACCCATGCCATCTGAAAAACTGAAAAACTTTCTGGATGAAAATGATATTAAATATCTTGTCATTCAGCATTCCCTGGCCTTTACTGCGGTGGACATAGCCAAGAGTGTGCATATGCACAGCCGCGACATGGCGAAAACTGTTATCGTAAAAGTTGCCGGTG
>JALTRC010000439.1 GCA_026998145.1 Gammaproteobacteria bacterium | reverse complement strand
GAGTTTTTGCAGTCTGTGAATAATACCTATCGTCAGGATGAGTTTGAGCTGCGAACTCTGGAGCAATCCCTGACTCTCAGCGCCGAAGAACTGCTCATGGCCAATGAGGAAATGCACGCGGTTTTTCAGGCCATTCCAGATCAGCTTTTCCATATTAATAAAGATAACCGCATTGTTATTTATAAGTCGGGCAATAACGACACCCATTATCTGACCAGCAATAAGCTGATAAATAAATCCATTGAAGATGTGACCAGCCGGGATGTGTCGGTGCGTTTTTTACAGGGGCTGGAAAAGCTGCGGGAAGATAAAAAACCGGTCAGTTTTGAATTCACTCTGATCCATGAGCGCCGGGTGTTTTACTACGAAGTGCGCATGATGCCGGTTAAAGGCACTCAGGCCATCGCTCTGGTGCGGGATATTACCGAGCGTAAACTGGCCGAGGAGCAGATCGCCTATCTGGCCTATCACGACAGTTTAACCGGCCTGCCCAATACGCGGCTGTTTAAGGATCGTTTGTTGCAAGGTATAGAGCAGGCCAAACGCAATGATAAAATGATGGCGGTGCTGTTTCTGGATCTGGATCGCTTCAAGCTGATTAACGACACCATGGGCCATGATGTGGGGGATCAGTTATTGCAGGTGATCTCCGAGCGGTTGATGGAGGCGGTGCGGCGTACGGATTCCATTGCCATGAATACCATCAGCGCTATGAGTTCTTCGGTGGCGCGTCTGGGCGGTGATGAATTTACCATTATGCTGGAAGATATCAGCGGTACACAAACCGTTTCCCGTATCTGTGAGCGGCTGATTGAACTGGTGAGTCGTCCGCTGGAGTTGCGGGGGCAGGAAGTCTATACCTCGGTCAGTATCGGTATTGCCATTTATCCCCATGATGGGGACTCCGTGGATGTGCTGCTGAAAAATGCGGACGTGGCCATGTATCACGCCAAGGAGCATGGACGTAATAATTACCAGTTTTTTACCGAGTCCATGAATCAGGCTTCAGAAGAGCGCTTTCAGCTGGAAAACAGCATGCGCAAGGCCTTACAGAATAATGAAATGAAGCTGTATTATCAGCCTCAGGTAAGTGTTGCCAGCGGCCAGATTGTGGGCATGGAAGCGCTGATTCGCTGGCAGCATCCGGAAAAGGGCTTTATTTCACCTGCGTCCTTTATTCCGATTGCGGAAGAAAGCGGCCTGATTGTACAGATCGGTGAATGGGTGATTCAGGAGGCCTGCCGGCAAAGTGCCAAATGGCGAAAGAGTGGCTTTAAGCCGGTGCGCATTTCAGTGAATGTATCTGCCAAGCAGTTACAGGAAGAAAGCCTGGTGGATACCATTAAGCAAAACTTTGAAACCTACGGTGTCGATGCCAATACCCTGGGTATAGAGCTGACCGAAACTGCGATTATTGTAGAGCCAGAACTTGCTCTCACCCGCCTGGAAATGATCAAGCAGCTGGGGATCAAATTGTCCATGGATGATTTTGGAACCGGTTATTCGTCCTTGAGTTATCTAAAACGCTTCCCCATTGACACGCTTAAAATTGACCAGTCTTTTATTCGCAGTGTAACGGTGGATAATGAAGACGGCGCACTGGTAAAGGCGATTATTGCCATGGCTCATGCGTTGGGTATGGATGTGGTGGCGGAAGGTGTGGAGCTACAGGAACAGCTGGAATTTTTAGGGGTGCACGGCTGCGATACCATGCAGGGTTATTTGTTTAGTCGGCCGGTGCCATCGGCTGAGCTGGAAAAATTGCTTAGTAAATAATTCATTTTATTTTTTTGTCTTTATAGCGCCTGCTTAACCAGAAAGTGGGACAACTCAAGCGCACTTTGCTGCTCATCACTGAGTTCACAATCGTCTACGGGTTCACTGATTTTATATTCCCGGCTCAATAAGTTTTCCAGCACGGCGGACAGGGCATGAATTCTTTCCTGCGCGGTAATCAGTTCAATCATTCGGCTATAGGGTTTGAGTGCATCGATAAATAAAGGGGCTTCCAGTAAAGGCAGGTCGGGAATATTGGTGTTTAAACTTCTGGCGTTTTGTAATATTTCGAGGGTTTCGGAGAGGCATTTGTGTAGCTTGTTCAGCTGGCTTTGAATATCTTTGCGTTCGTTATAGCTGGTTTGTCTGAGGAACTGTTGTCGCTTGGCGGTCATGGTTAATAACTGAACCACCAGGCTGTCTGTTATCGTCAGTAATGAGGCAATGGTGTATTCGTTTTCATAACCCACAGCCTGTTCCATATCATAATGGCATTTACGAAGCAGGGAAGGGATAGCGTGGTTGGCGGTTTTTATATGAACCAGCAATTGATTTATTGTGGTAATGGTGTCGATGGTGTTGTTTTTTGAAACATCAGCAAAAAGCGCTTTTTCCATGTTGGGTACCTGTAAGCCGTTATTAGGGACACACACACCTTTTATCATTTTTGGAGCCGCTGACTGAACGGGCAGACCTACTTTATATAGGGGAATGTTTAGAGTCAAGCACAATATGCTGTGGGTAAATCTGTGGATAAGTTATGGAAAAGCTGCGCATTCTGCAGCCAAAGCCGCTGCCACAGGAGGCTAGAGGGGTTTGATGGGATTGCTGATTGAAGACCAAGGGCCTTCAATCAACAGAGGCTTTATTGCAGCTTTATAATATGCCGGTGGCCTTCCTTACAGATGACTTCAATGCTCTTCAGGCCGTTATCGTCTTCTTCCACATACACATTCTGCGGGCCGGCAATGCTGTGTTCGGCAACATCCGACAGGTTAAGGGTGATTTTATCATTAGCCTCGTCATAGGATATGCCTTCAAGTTGCAGAGCATCGGCGGCTGGCTGGTCGCCAATATCCAGTCCTACCACTTCCACTGCCACGGCTGTTGCAGGCAGTACGCGGCTTAGATTATCGAAATAATGCTTTAGATCCTGTTTTGCTATTTGTTCTGTGGCCATGATTTCACTCCTGCGTGTTGTAATATCGGTAACTACTATATGCTGCTGATTGAGCTTATTTCAAGGTCATAAACCCAGGCAGGTTTATGCTGGTGAAAAATAAAAAAGCCCCTGGCACGGCCAGAGGCTATTAAAAGGCCGGCCAGGTTTACAGAGCGTCAACAACCGCAATATGCAGCTCGGCTGTTTTCCATATATCATTTAAGTTGATATACCAGTCACTGCTGAGTCCCTGTGCGCTTACCGGCCTGAAGGCGCGGCTGTATGCAGAAATATGAAAGCCATAGGCACTGGCTGATGCACTGCCTTGAAGATTAAATACGGCCGTTCTGGATTCATTATTTTCACTCGCATTTCTATGCCACCAGTTAGGGCTGATAGCTGGATTGCTCAGTTGTAATGCATTGCCGGCACCACACCCGTGACCGCTAAGTTTAACTGAGCGCAGGTGA
>JALTRC010000438.1 GCA_026998145.1 Gammaproteobacteria bacterium | reverse complement strand
CCTCCGTGCCTCTGTGTCAAATCACAGGTCAACAAACTTTATTTTATTTTGACACAGAGGCACGGAGGCACAGAGGGTGTTTGAGGTGGATTGTTGTCAATAAAACTGGATTTCCGCCTACGTGGGAATGAAAGTTTAACAATAACCTCTTTTTAAACCGCTACTTAAGATCTGTCACTCCCGCGCAGGCGGGAGTCCAGACAATCAAACACTTTGCGCCAAAGTCTTTAATCATTCTGCTATCAGGATTTTTTTGCCACTCTGCGTTTACCCTTGTCTTTATTCGCCGCTTTCTTCTTTTTCTTTTTCTTCTTTTTCAGCTCATCATCCTGGCGTGTTTTTTTACCCCAGCTGGCATAGGAAATATTTAACTGCTGGCCAGATACCCAGGCTTTTTTCAGGTCGTTAAAAACGTCCTTGGGCATGCCTTCCGGTAAATCCACCAGGCTGTGGTCGTCAAAAATATTAATGCGTCCGATACTGGTATTATCCAGGCCGGCTTCATTGGCGATGGCGCCTACAATATTGCCCGGTTTAACCTCATGTTTGTGTCCCACTTCGATACGGTAGCGGGCCATGCCTTTTGCCGGTTCGCTGTTGTTATCGTTTCTTGGTGGGCGCTCTCCACGTGCAGCTCGTTCGCCCCGTGCAGGGCGTTCGTTTCTTTCTTTGCGTTTGCGGGGGGCCGGATCTTTATCCCAGTCGTCACGGCCTTTTTTGCGGGGCTTATTCTGTAACAGAAAGGGGGAATCACCCTGTAATAATTGCGCCAGTGCAGCGGCAATTTCCAGTGCCGGTACATTATGTTCCTGCTGGTACTGCTCGATCATCTGATAAAAGAAGCCCAGCTCTTCGGTGGCCAGTGCATCACTGATGCGCTGTTTGAATTTTTCTACCCGTTGATCGTTAATCAGTTCGGTAGACGGTAGCTCCATGCGCTCGATTTCCTTGCGGGTGGCCTTTTCAATGGCGTGCAACATGCGCTTTTCACGGGGGGCCACAAATAATATGGCATCACCGCTACGGCCGGCACGACCGGTGCGGCCAATACGGTGCACATAGGCTTCTGTATCATGGGGTACGTCGTAGTTCACCACATGGCTGATGCGAGGCACATCCAGCCCGCGGGCGGCCACATCTGTGGCCACCAGAATATCCAGCTTGCCTTTTTTCAGGCCGTCAATGGTGCGTTCACGCTGGTTCTGCTGAATATCACCATTAATGGCAGCGGCTGCATAACCCCGGGCTTCCAGCTTATCGGCCAGCTCCACGGTGGAGTTTTTGGTGCGCACAAAAATAATCATGGCATCAAATGGCTCGGCTTCCAGAATACGGGTGAGGGCATCCAGCTTGTGGACGCCACTAACCGGCCAGAAGCGCTGGCGAATGGTTTCGGCGGTCGTGGTGGTGACCTTGATGGTGACCTGTTCCGGCTCATTTAAGTAGGTGGTGGCAATGCGGCGAATCTGCTGTGGCATGGTGGCGGAAAACAGGGCAATCTGGCGGCTGTCCGGGGTTTGATCCAGCACCCATTCCACATCATCAATAAAACCCATGCGCAGCATTTCATCGGCTTCATCCAGTACCAGTGCTTTTAGATTATCCAGCTTCAAAGTGCCGCGGCGCATGTGATCCATCACCCGTCCCGGTGTACCTACCACCACATGCACGCCACGTTGCAGGGCGCGGATCTGCCCCCGGTAATCCTGACCGCCGTAAATAGGCAGTACATGAAAGCCTTTCATATGAGAAGCGTATGTTTGAAAGGCTTCAGCAACCTGAATGGCCAGTTCACGGGTGGGTGCCAGTACCAGCACCTGCGGGTCTTTCTGGCTCAGGTTGATATTGGATAATAGTGGTAGGGCGAAAGCAGCAGTTTTGCCGGTGCCGGTCTGGGCCTGTCCCAGTACATCTCTGCCGTCCAGCAGCAGGGGAATGGTTTCGGCCTGAATGGGTGAGGGGGTTTCGTAACCCACGTCATCCAGTGCCTTGAGTAAAGACGGAATGAGATTGAGTGATTTAAAGCTGTTAACCGTATCGGTTGTCATGTGTTGTACCTGGTAATGATGGGTAGGTGGAGCGCCTGGGGCAGGGAGACCCTATCCTGGAAAATCCTGAATGCCCGTTCTTGAGAAGCCGGGGCAAATTCGAAAAAGGCTGCGTAGTATAACGGTTTATGGGGGAATTTGCACTGATTACCTAAGAACGGGAAAGAAAGGTTTTGTAACTTATTGATATTGTTAGGCTTATACGGCGCATCAATTTCAATATAAACGAAGATTATAATATGTTAATATACGCGGCCAAATTTTTCAGTCCCATAAAACATCTCTCCCCCTGGGATGCTGTACCGGCCCTGCGTGGTTTTAACAGTACTTAAGAGAGCTGCTTTTTCGGGTAACCCCAAGCGGGAAGTGTTAAGACTATTAGGAGCTGTTATGACAACAGGTATGAAACTTAAACAATTTTTACTGCATGAAAAACGTGCAGGTGTAGATTTACCTTATGATTTAATCGAGCTGATTCACGAAGTCAGTATTACCTGTAAGGAAATTGCAGCCACTGTTAGCCGTGGTGAATTATCCGGCGTCCTGGGTGTGGCCGGTTCTGAGAATGTACAGGGCGAAACCCAGAAAGAGCTGGATATTATTACCAATGACATTATGGCTAATCACATGAGCGTCAGTGGTCTGGTTGCCGGCATGGGTTCAGAAGAAATTGATGATCCCATTGTGGTACCGGCCGCAGAGCGTGGTGAATACCTGCTGATGTTCGATCCCCTCGATGGCTCATCAAACATTGATGTGAATATTTCTGTGGGCACTATCTTCTCCGTATTGAAAGCACCTTTAGGCTGCAAGGCTGAGCCCAAGCTGGAAGATTATCTGCAAAATGGCGATCAGCAGAAAGCGGCGGGCTTTGTGGTTTACGGCCCATCCACTGTACTGGTATTAACCACTGGCCAGGGCGTGAATATGTTTACCCTGGACAATGCCATCGGTGAGTTTGTTTTAACCACAGAAGGTTGTCAGATTCCCGAAGAAACCACCGAGTTTGCCATTAACCTGTCAAACAAGCGTTTCTGGGAAAAGCCCATGCAGGATTACATTGAAGATTGTCTGCAAGGGGAAAATGGGCCGCTGGGTAAGCGCTACAATATGCGCTGGGTAGCGTCTATGGTGGCTGAGGTTTATC
This sequence comes from Gammaproteobacteria bacterium, assembly GCA_026998145.1. GTDB lineage: Bacteria > Pseudomonadota > Gammaproteobacteria > SZUA-229 > SZUA-229 > JALTRC01. Next base: position 6,270 of record JALTRC010000438.1, on the reverse strand, counting down.
GTATTCTGGTGCGTGGTGGCATCTTTATGTATCCCTTTGATAGCCGTGACCCCTCAAAAGCCGGCAAGCTGCGTTTGATGTATGAAGGCAATCCCATGGCAATGATTATCGAACAGGCCGGTGGCGCTGCATCTACCGGCCATGGTCGCATTATGGAAGTGGAGTCCACCGGCCTGCACCAGCGAGTGCCGGTTTGTCTGGGCTCGAAAAACGAAGTGGAAAAAGTATTTGAATATCATGCCAGGGCTGATAACGCGGCTTAAATCTAGCAGTGTAAAAATACATATTAAGGAGCCGGTCAAATGACCGGCTTTTTTGGTTATAACACAGGGGCTGTATACCTCTGTGAATCAATAATGCCGTATTGAGATTATACCTGCTTTTCAGTCAGCCAGATCCGGGCGGCTTCCATGGTTGTGAAGTAATCGATTTCCTGATGCAGGTGGTTGGAAATGATTTTAAATAACTTGATCATGGGTTCGGCCAGGGTATTGGATGAAACAATGGCGACTCTGGCATGACCACGCTGTTCATTATGTTGCTGACGAAGTGACACCAGTTCTTCTTCGAACTTCAGATCGATATTGTCAAAGTTCATCTCATTTAAATCCCAGATCGCATCAACATCGGCGGGATATTCGTTTGAGTTTAACAGCCTGTAGGCAGTGTCTTTATAATCGTCGAGCGATAAATAGCCATTTACCTTAACGATTAATATTTGTAGATCGGCATCATAGGTGAGTGTTACAGCCATTACATCCTTCCAGATAAATTTCCGTTTAAAAAGCTGATGGCCTGTTATTGTTTATCAGCTCTGTTGAACTGGCGAATATATTCTTTAGCTAAATGATCGGCCTTGAGCCGGTTTTCTGTACTGAGCTTGTTGAATACATAGGCCTTATTTTTTTTTGCATTTTCTACGCCCTGCTCGGCGGCGGCGCTAAACCAGGCATAGGCCAGCAGTTTGTCCCTGGGAGTGCCCTTACCCTGAAAGTACAGGCGGCCCAGATTGGCCTGGGCATCGGCATCTCCCTGTCGTGCCGCTTTATCATACCAGCGAAAGGCTTCTTTGTAATCGGCTGGAATGCCCTGGCCGTTTTCATGCATCACGCCCAGATTAAACTGTGCGGCCGGGTGCCCCTGTTCGGCGGCCTTATAATACCAGCGCAATGCCAGCTCCTGATCTTCCGGCAGGCCCCATCCATTGGCATAGAGTACGGCCAGATTGTATTGGGCAGATGCCTGCCCCTGTTCGGCAGCCTGTCTGAGTAAGGGTTCGGCCAGTGTATATTTTTTTTGCAGCGCGTAGATTTTACCCAGCCGGGCCAGAGCATCTCTATCGCCCTGACTGGCTGCCAGTTGCAGCCAGTGGATGGCTTTTTGTGTGTCTTTTTCAACACCTCGCCCCTGGCTGTACATAACGCCAAGATTGTACTGGAGTTCGGTGTCACCCTGTTCTGCCAGAGGCTGCCAGAGTTTGAGCACCTGTGCATAGTTGCCTGCACGGAATGCTTTTAAGCCTTCCTCACGGGCGCCCGCAAGGCTGCTGCCCAGATGGCTAAGGCTGAATAGTAAAATAAGCAGGCTGGCCGTATTTTTCATTTTTATATCACTGCTTGTCCTGATGGTAGTCCAGTAGTTGCTGGCAAAAGTCTTCCATTGCCTGCATGCTTTGCAGTTGCAATTCATCTTTTAAGGGTAGTTGAGGATAGGCGTTTTGTATGGCGCGGGCAAATAATCCGGCTCCCAGATGCATAATCTGTTGATTTTGGTAGACCGGGGTATCGTGAAGGCCGCAGCTGGGTGAGCGACTTTTAAAAATATAGCCGCAGATGTCATGCAGGCTGGCGACCCTGCCGGGGCAGTAATTAGTCATCAGGGTGGTAATGTCCAGTGCCGTATTATCGCGCCCGGTGAGTCGGGGGCTTAAAGGATTTCCGGTTAGCTCAACAGGCGGCCGGGGCACACCAAGGCCGATTTCCACCTCCGGGCAAACCGGGATGAGTTCAAAGCGAGCGCCGAAGTATTTAGTGAGTTGTGGATCATGCTGGCAGCGGCCATCGTAGCGCACTCGCTCCCCTAGCAGGCAGCGGCTAATGGCAAGGCGGGGTTTGTTTGCAAAGGCATTAATATTTCGCCCCCATCTGCCTGGCGCGCTCAAGGGTTTTGCTGGATTCGATGGCCTGCTCCGCAGGATTGAAATCAGCGCTGGCTTCCGGCCAGCCGGCACAGTGTTCCCTGACCAGCTCACCCAGGGCATCGATGTGTATGCTGCTGGCATTGAGGGCCGGTATGTAATGATAATCCCGGCCACCGTGCTGCATAAAAATCTCCCGGTTTTCCATATTGATTTCTTCCAGGGTTTCCAGACAGTCAGCGGAAAATCCGGGGCATAGAATATCCACCGACTTCACGCCATTTTCAGCCAGCTGTTGCAGGGTTTTATCGCAATAGGGTTGCAGCCAGGGTTCTCTACCCATGCGTGACTGGAACACCAGCATCCACTGGTCATCCTCCAGCTTTAACTGCTCGGCCACCAGCCGGGCGGTTTTCTGGCAATGGCAAAAATAGGGATCGCCCGCATCCATATAGCGTTTGGGGATGCCGTGAAAGGAAAAGATTAATTTATCGCCCATGGTTTTACGCTTGCGCCAGCTTTGCCGAATGCTGCTGGCCAGGGCCTTTATATAATGGGGATTGTCATGGTAATGATGAACAAAACGCAGCTCCGGCAGGTAGCGCCAGCTTTGCAGCTCATCGGTGACCGCATCAAAAACCGAAGCCGTGGTAGTGGCAGAATACTGGGGATACATGGGCAGGATTAAAATACGCTGGGCACCGGCCTTGCGCAGGGATTGCAGGCCGCTGGAAACAGAGGGTGTGCCATAGCGCATGGCCACATCTACAATTACATTGGCTGACATTTGCTGTTGCAGTTTTTTTTCCAGTGCATAGGCCTGCTTGTAGGAGGTGCTAATCAGGGGTGAGCCATCTGCGCCCCATATTTTTTTATAGGCGCGGGCCGAGCGGCGGGGGCGAAAGCGCAGAATAATGCCGTGCAAAATCAGCCACCAGAGCGGGCGTGCCATTTCAACGACCCTGGGATCCCATAAAAACTCTGCCAGATAATTTCGCACGCTGCGGGTTGAGGCGGAAGAAGGAGAACCCAGATTAACCAGCAGTATGCCCAGCTTGCTTTGCTGGCCGTGTAAATAACGATTGTTTGTCGGGTATTTTTTAAGGGACATGGGCTTCAAATTTGTTCAGGTCGGGGGAATGATAGCCTTATCGATGGACAAAGGTAAAAAAAATTGTGGAAACTGTTTAAAAGCGCCTGATATGAGTACAAGGCTGTATAAGAATCTTGTAAGATACGCCATCCCTTATGAAGACCGTTTCGGCCGAGAGCCGAAATACTGATAGAAAGCACAAGCTGGAGTGAAACATGCCAATACGTCTGGCAGTACCCAATGAAATAACGCCCGGTGAGCGTCGCATTGCCATCGATCCTGTGGTGGCCAAACGCTTTATCGATTTAGGTGTTGAGGTGCGCATGGAAAAAGGCGCTGCACTGTCTGCCCATTTCCATGACGATCAGTTTGAAGGTGTGACAATTATCGACACACCGGCTGAGTTATACAAAGATGCGGATTTAATTTTCAAGGTGCAGCCTCCGACTCTGGAAGAGCTGGATATGATTCCCGATGGCTGCGTAATGGCCGGTTTTATGGCGCCCCATAAAAACGAAGATATTACCCATAAAATGTGCGAGAAAAGTATCACCTCTCTGGCCATGGAGCTGGTGCCCCGTATTACCCGCGCCCAGTCCATGGACGCCCTGTCTTCCCAGGCATCTATTGCCGGTTATAAAGGGGTGCTGATGGGCGCTGATCTGGCCAGTGTTTTCTTCCCCATGCTAACCACCGCCGCTGGCACCATTCGCCCGGCTAAGGTGATTGTAATCGGTGCCGGTGTGGCTGGCCTGCAGGCGATAGCCACGGCCAAACGTCTGGGGGCCATTGTTGAAGCCTATGATGTGCGTCAGGCTACAAAAGAACAATGTGAATCGCTGGGCGCCAAATTTATTGATACGGGTGTCAGCGCCGATGGTGAAGGGGGCTATGCCCGCGAGCTGACCGAAGAAGAAAAGCAGCAGCAACAGGCGGTGCTGGATCAGCATCTGGTTCAGGCAGATGTGATTATTACCACCGCGGCGATTCCAGGCAGGCCATCCCCCAAGATCATCAGCGCAGATGTGGTTGCACAGATGAAAGTGGGTGCAGTGGTTGTGGATCTGGCGTCGGAAGGTGGCGGCAACTGCGAGCTGACCAAACCGGGTGAAACCATTGATTTTGAATCCCGTGTCACCATTCACGGGCCGCTGAATGTGGCCAGTCAGTTGCCGGTTCATGCGAGCGAAATGTATGCCAAAAATTTATTTAATCTGATCTCGCCGTTTATTACAGAAAACGGTGAGCTGGAACTGGACTGGGAAGACGAAGTGATTTCAAAAACGCTCCTGACCTGTAATGGGGAAGTCAAAAGTGACCGCTATCGTCGCGTGGAGGTAACCAAATGATTGAAGGTTTTACTGCACTTTATATATTTATGTTATCGGCCTTTACCGGCTACGAAGTGATTTCACGGGTGCCGGTTATTCTGCACACGCCAATGATGTCTGGCTCCAACTTTATTCACGGTATTGTGCTGGTGGGTGCCATTGTTGTAATGGGTGGCGCAGAAACGGATCTGGAAAAAGTGCTGGGCTTTATTGCGGTAGCACTGGCAGCGGGCAACGCAGTAGGTGGTTATGTGGCCACCGTGCGAATGCTGGAAATGTTCACCACCAGTAAAGATAAAAAGGCGGCCTGATGGAAATTTTTATTCAAGTTGTTTATTTCGTTGCGGCCGTATTATTTATTCTTGGCCTGAAAAAAATGAGCTCGCCGGTAACGGCTGCCGGGGGTATCGCCTGGGCCGGTGTGGGCATGGTGGCCGCATCTATCGTGGCATTCTTCGAGCCGGGCGTATTTGATTACAGCAGCAATGTGTTTTTGATTGTGCTGGCAATTGCGGTGGGTTCGGCGCTGGCCTATGTTACCGCCAAGCGGGTTGAAATGACCGATATGCCGCAGATGATTGCCATCTATAACGGCATGGGTGGTGGCGCGGCAGCGGCCATTGCCGCCGTTGAACTGGCCCGGCTGGCTGGTGGTCATCATGAGATGGCAGCGGTTAATCAGGTGCTGGCGGTTGTTGGTGCGCTGATTGGTGCGATTTCTTTCTCCGGTTCGGCAATTGCTTTTGCCAAACTACAGGGGCTGATGAAGAAAACCATTCGCCTGCCTATGCATATGGTGATTAATCTGGGGCTGTTTGCGCTAACCCTGATCGCCGGCGCCATTATTGGCTTTGGTCACGATGTGAGCATTCAGCTGGTGATTGTGTTCTTTGTGATGGCGCTGGTATTTGGTGTGCTGTTTACCACGCCAATCGGCGGTGCGGATATGCCGGTGGTGATTTCATTATTTAATGCCTTTACCGGCCTGGCGGTTGCATTCGAAGGTTTTGTACTGGGCAATGCGGCGATGATTATTGCCGGTACGGTTGTGGGCAGTGCGGGCACATTGTTGACCCAGCTAATGGCTAAGGCAATGAATCGGCCGATTTCCGGTATTTTATTCAGCAGCTTTGGCAATGCGGGCGGCAGTGGTGCAGAGGAAGCCGTAGAAGGCTCCATGAAAGAAATTCAGGCAGCCGATGCGGGAATTATGATGGCCTATGCCAATAAGGTTATTATTGTTCCCGGCTATGGTATGGCCGTTGCTCAGGCGCAGCATAAGGTGCAGGAGCTGACGCAATTACTGGAAGAGCGGGGTGTTACGGTGAAGTTTGCCATCCACCCGGTAGCCGGTCGTATGCCGGGCCATATGAATGTACTGCTGGCGGAAGCGGGCGTTGAATACGACAAGATTTTTGATCTGGACGAAATCAACCCGGAATTCCCGACTGCCGATGTCGCCCTGGTCATTGGTGCCAATGATGTGGTGAATCCGGTTGCCCGGACGAATCCGGACAGCCCGATTTACGGTATGCCGATTCTGGATGCGGATAAGGCCCGTAACTGTATTGTGATAAAACGGGGCAAGGGTTCCGGTTTCTCCGGTATCGAGAACCATCTGTTCTATGCGGATAATACCCGCATGTTATACGGGGATGGTCAGAAAGCAGTGTCTGAACTGATTGCCAGCATTAAAGAGCTATAATGAT
>JALTRC010000437.1 GCA_026998145.1 Gammaproteobacteria bacterium | reverse complement strand
GTTTGAGTGTGCAGAAAGAAGCGGTATTACCTGTTCGCTATAAAGAGTTATTATTTTCAGATGCATATCGTATGGATCTGTTAATTGAAGATTGTTTAATCGTTGAATTAAAGGCAGTAGAAAAAATACAGCCCGTGCATAGTGCACAATTACTATCCTATTTAAAGCTAAGTGGAATTGAATTAGGTTTATTAATTAACTTTAATGTGGCAAAGCTGGCCGATGGCGTAAAGAGAATAAGCAATAAAAAGCTCTGAGTCTCTGTGCCTCTGTGTCAAAACATAAAGAGTCAAAATTATGGATATGCAATCAGCAATCAAAGCCGTTACCGAAAAACAGAATCTGTCCCGTGAAGACATGACCAAAGTCATGCAGTTGATTATGACCGGTCAGGCAACCTCTTCGCAGATTGGTGGTTTTTTAATTGGCCTGCGTATGAAAGGTGAAACCGTTGATGAAGTGGCGGCGGCAGCCAGTGTAATGCGCGAGCTGTCCACTAAAGTGAAAGTCAGTGGGGATCATCTGGTGGATACCTGCGGCACTGGCGGTGATGCCTCCGGCAGTTTTAATATTTCCACTGCCAGTGCCATTGTTACTGCGGCAGCAGGTGCGACTGTGGCCAAGCATGGTAATCGTTCGGTTTCCAGTAAATCCGGCAGTGCGGATGTACTGGAAACCGCCGGGGTGAATCTGGAGCTGACGCCTGAGCAGGTGGCTGAGTGTATTGATAAGGTTGGCGTGGGTTTTCTATTTGCGGTTAAGCATCACGGCGCCATGAAGCATGCCATTGGTCCTCGCAAGGAAATGGGTGTGCGCACGATTTTCAATGTGCTGGGGCCGCTCACCAATCCGGCTTCAGCGCCCAATCAGGTCATCGGTGTGTTCAGCAGGGACTGGGTGGAACCGCTGGCGCAAGTTTTAAAACAACTGGGCAGCGAGCATGTGATGATTGTGCATGCGGAAGATGGTATGGATGAAATCAGTATCGGTAGTGCAACTCATGTAGCTGAACTTAAAGATGGTGAAATTAAAACGTATCAGATTCAGCCGCAAGATTTTGCCATGAAGCCTGCGGATTTAAGTGAGATACGCGCAGTAGATTCAGCGGCCAGTTTAAATATTATTCAGAATGTTTTTGATAATACTGAAGGCCCGGCAAAAGATATTGTCTGCCTGAATGCAGGTGCGGCGATTTATGTGTCCGGTGTGGCTGACAGCCTGGCATCCGGTATTGAAAAAGCCAAAGCGGTTATTGCCAGTGGTGGGGCGAAAGATAAACTGGCTGAATTGATTGCCTTTACGAAAAATTGTTAGTCTTTTTGTAAGTTGTACAAATATTGAGATTATTATGTCATCAAGTGATACGCCGGATATTTTAAAAACCATTTTAAATCGCAAACAGGAAGAAGTTGCCGAGCGTTCAGCCAGTGTCAGTATTGATGAGCTGAGAAAACAGGCTGAGCAGGCATTGCCTGTGCGGGGTTTTATCCGCGCCATAGAAAATAAAATTGCCGAAGGCAATGCGGCGGTTATTGCCGAGATTAAAAAAGCCTCCCCCAGTAAAGGAGTAATGCGGGAAAACTTTATCCCGGCGCAGATTGCACAAAGTTATGAAAAGGCCGGTGCTGCCTGTTTATCCATTTTAACCGACAAGGATTTTTTTCAGGGCGCTGAAGAATACTTGCAACAGGCAAGAGAAGCCACCCGGCTGCCGGTGATCCGCAAGGACTTTATTATTGATCCCTATCAGGTAGTCGAAGCCCGGGCCATTAATGCAGACTGTATTTTGCTGATTGTGGCGGCGCTGGATGATAATCGTTTAAATGCATTATTGAATCTGTCACATGAGCTGGGCATGGATGTGCTGATGGAAGTGCATGATGAAGAGGAAATGGAGCGGGCATTATTGACAGGCGTAAAACTGATTGGGGTAAATAATCGCAATTTGCGCACCTTTGAAGTCAGCCTGCAAAATACCCTGGATATGCTGGCAATGGTGCCGGATGACCGCATTTTAGTCACCGAAAGCGGTATTCATACGCCGGCAGATGTGAGGCTGATGCGGGAGAATAATATCCACGCCTTTCTGGTGGGTGAGGCCTTTATGCGGGTGGAGGAGCCTGGGGAAAAACTGGCGGAATTATTTGCTTGATTGGTTTTTTGACGCGAAGGCGCGAAGGGCGCAAAGGTATTTAAAGTGGCTTTTTAAATTGCCTGAAACACACTGATAAAGCTACGGGGAGAATAAAACCCAATCTACCTGTCTGCTCCCGCCCTAAAAAAACTTCGCGCCCTTCGCGCCTCTGCGTCAAAGTTTTAACGAGCCCCAATCACCACAATCGTCTTACCATGGGCGGTAATCAGCCCGTCTTCTTCCAGTTCTTTTAATACGCGGCCGGCCATTTCACGGGAGCAGCCAACGATCTTGGCAATATCCTGGCGGGTGATTTTGATTTGCATGCCGTCCGGGTGGGTCATGGCGTCCGGTTGCTGGCTCAATTCCAGCAGGGTACGGGCAATACGGCCGGAAACATCCAGGAAGATTAAATCCCGAACCTTCTGGCTGGTTTTGATTAGACGGTCAAAAATCTGCCCGGAGAGCATAAACAGAATCTCCGGGTCTTCTTTTACCAGCTTGCGGAATTGCACATAGGAAATCTCGGCAATCTCACAGGGACTTTTGGCAATCACCTGGGCGCTGCGGTCGATATCTTCCTTAAACAGGCCAGCTTCCCCAAAAAAATCCCCGCTGTTCAGATAGGCCAGAATAATTTCTGAGCCTTCATCGTTTTCTGTCTGTACGCTCACCGAGCCCTTAATGATATAGTAGAGGCTATGGGGTTCATCACCTTCGTGGATGATGTTTTTCTTGGCCGGGTAGGATTTGCGATGGCAGTGGTTGAGCAGACGCTCAAGCAGCGGGTTTGTATTATTAACTTTGGGTAACAGGCTCATAGCTATTCTTATTTTCTTCCAGGGATCATTTTATAATAGTAGCTTTTTTAGAAAGCGTGGACTTCCATAAGTTTCACATTAACAAAAAATAGTGGCTGTTGAACAGTTCAAATTAGAGTAAGAATATGAAAGCACGGGTTAAATGGTTGGATAATATGTCCTTTGTGGGCGAATCGGGCAGTGGGCATTCCATCGTCATGGATGGGGCGCCGGAATCTGGCGGACGCAATCTGGCGGCACGGCCCATGGAAATGGTGCTGATGGGCATGGGGGGCTGTACCGCCTTTGATGTGGTAATGATTCTGAAAAAAGCCCGCCAGCCTATTGATGACTGTATTGTCGAGCTATCTGCGGAGCGCTCGGAGGAAATCCCCAAGGTATTCACCAAAATTCATGTGCATTACATTGTGAAGGGCAGGGGGCTGAGTGAGAAACAGGTGGCAAAGGCGATTCACCTCACCGC
>JALTRC010000436.1 GCA_026998145.1 Gammaproteobacteria bacterium | reverse complement strand
AGTTATTGCCGCTGATTTCCCAGGCGGATAAAAATCTCAAGCTGGGTTTAAGTAAAGTTATTGTGCATCTGAAAAACCGCCTGAAATAACAAAGGGCCAAACTAGGGACTGACACAGAACCAGTAAATGAATGGCTAAAAATAATATTCCCAGATAAGCCTCCCCCTTTGAAAAAGGGGGAATGAGGGGGATTTAAAAACTTGAGTAATTTCAAATCTCCCCCGGCCCCTCTTTGCTAAAGAGGGGAGCTAATGCTTTTAAATTTTATGTGATTTCAATAGCCTGACACTTCACTGACTGGCATTGAGGTCAGCGTAATAGTTATTTCTACCAGCATTATTTTCTGCGAGAATAAACGGGTTTTTACGCTGACTCCAATTCCTACCTGATTCCTGATCCGGTACAATAGGCTCACTTTTTTAGCTGTCGAGTTTGTTGTTCATGTTATCCATCCCCCAGCGTATTGCCGAAGAATTATCCGTAAATCAGGCCCAGGTTGAAGCCGCCGTTGGTCTGCTTGACGAAGGCGCAACCGTGCCTTTTATTGCCCGTTATCGAAAAGAGGTGACTGGTGGGCTGGATGATATTCAGCTGCGCCATAAGGAAGATCGTCTACGCTATTTGCGCGAGCTGGAAGAGCGCCGCGAAGTGATCTTAAGCAGTATTGATGAGCAGGGCAAACTCACCGATGAATTAAAAAAATCCATTCTGCAGGCTGCCACCAAGAATCGTCTGGAAGATCTGTATCTGCCTTACAAACCCAAACGCCGGACTAAAGCACAGATTGCCCGTGAAGCGGGTCTTGAACCACTGGCAAACAGCCTGCTGGAAAATCCTGAATTAAATCCTGAAACTGAAGCCCAGGCTTTTATTAATAAGGATATTGCCGATACCAAAGCGGCACTGGATGGTGCGCGGCAGATTTTAATGGAGCAGTTTTCAGAAGATGCGGATTTGTTGCAAAGTCTGCGGGATTATATGTGGCAAAACGGTGTTATCGAATCCTCGGTGATGGAAGGCAAGGAAGCGGAAGGGGCCAAGTTTGCCGATTATTTTGAATATGTGGAAGCCATAAATAAAATTCCATCCCATCGGGCGTTGGCCTTATTCCGTGGACGCAATGAAGGCATTTTGCAGATGAATTTAAAACTGGCCGGTGAAGAGGAAATGGAATCCCATCCCTGCGAAGCCATGATTGCCAGGCAGATGAATATCGCCCAGCAGGGTCGCGCTGCGGATAAATGGCTGGGGGATACAGTGCGCTGGGCCTGGCGCATCAAAATTTTTACCCACATTGATGTGGAATTAAAAATGCAGTTAAAAGAGGCGGCAGAAGCTGAGGCGATTCGGGTGTTTGCCTCTAACTTAAAAGACCTGTTACTGGCGGCACCGGCCGGCCCTAAAGCAACGATTGGTCTGGACCCGGGTTTGCGTACCGGGGTAAAAGTGGCAGTGGTGGATGCCACCGGCAAGTTTGTGGATCATGCCACCATCTACCCCCATGCGCCGAAAAATCAGTGGGATCAGTCCATTATGGTAATTGGTGAACTGTGCCGTAAACACAATGTAAAACTGATCAGTATTGGTAATGGTACTGCCTCCCGGGAAACCGATAAGCTGGCCAAGGAAGTCATGAAAAAATATCCAGAGCTGGGCATGAATTCACTGGTGGTTTCCGAAGCGGGTGCATCGGTTTATTCGGCATCCGAATTTGCCTCAAAAGAATTTCCTGATCTGGATGTGTCCATTCGCGGCGCGGTTTCCATTGCCCGACGATTGCAGGACCCGCTGGCAGAGCTGGTTAAAATTGAACCTAAAGCCATTGGGGTTGGCCAGTACCAGCATGATGTTAGTCAAACACAGTTGGCCCGTTCGCTGGATGCGGTGGTCGAGGATTGTGTAAATGCCGTAGGGGTGGATGTGAATATGGCCTCGGTTCCTTTGCTGACTCAGGTATCCGGTTTAAGTCAGAGCATGGCAGAAAACATTGTGCATTATCGCGATATGCACGGGGCATTTAAAAACCGTAAAGAGATTTTAAAAGTTTCTCGTCTGGGGCCTAAAGCCTTTGAACAGGCGGCGGGTTTTCTGCGCATTATGAATGGTGATAATCCCCTGGATGGTTCCTCCGTACATCCGGAAGCCTATGAGGTGGTTGAGAAAATTCTTGGTAAATTTGATCGAGAAGTCAAAAGTGTTATGGGGGATTCCGCCTTTATTAAAAAAATAAAAGCGGAAGAATTTGTTGATGATAAATTTGGCCTGCCAACCGTTAAGGATATTTTAAAAGAGCTGGAAAAGCCGGGCCGTGATCCCCGCCCGGAATTTAAAACAGCCGAGTTCAAGGAAGGCGTAGAAGACATAAAAGATTTAAAAACCGAAATGGTATTGCAGGGAGTGGTGACCAATGTCACCAACTTTGGCGCCTTTGTTGATATAGGCGTACACCAGGATGGACTGGTACATATATCCGCGCTCTCCAACAGTTTTGTGAAAGATCCCCGTGAAGTGGTTAAGGCCGGTGATGTGGTAAAAGTGAAGGTAATGGATGTGGATGTGCAGCGTAAACGCATAGCCCTGACCATGCGTCTTGATGACAAACCTCAGGATCAGCCGGGGGATATTAAAAAAGACGCACCCCGCCGCTCAAAGCCCCGGCAAAAACAGTCTGCTCAGTCGGGCTCTTTCGGTAATTCTGCCATGGCTGATGCACTGGCACAGGCCTTTAAGAAATAAATGCGATTACAAAATACCATAGAAAGTTTTATCGACTGGACCGGCAGAACCGTTTCCTGGCTGACCCTGTTTATGGTGCTGGTCACCGCAGTCATTGTATTGCTCCGATATGGTTTTGATATTGGCTCCATTGCCCTACAGGAATCGGTAAATTATATGCATGCCATGGTGTTTTTAATCGGCGCTGCCTACACCTTAAAATATAACGAACATGTGCGGGTTGATATTTTTTATGCAGAATTTAGTCCGCGCAAAAAAGCCTGGGTGGATCTGCTGGGTAGTCTTTTTATTTTATTGCCGGTGATGGTGTTTATTTTCTGGATTGGCTGGGAATATGTGGTGGAAAGCTGGCAGGTAAAAGAAGGCTCGCGGGAAGCCGGTGGTCTGCCCGGCGTATTTCTGATTAAAAGCCTGATTTTAATCATGCCCGTACTCTTACTATTGCAAACCCTGGCCATGGCGCTGCGATCTATTACGATTATTCGTAATGGGGATCAAAGCTAATGGATTACATGGCCCTGTGGTTATTTGCGGCTGTTTTTATTGTGCTGCTAAGTGGTTTTCCGGTGGCTTTTACCCTCGCCGGAACCGCCCTGTTATTTGCCGGTATTGGCACACTCACCGAAACATTTGATAGCGCATTTTTAGAAGCGCTGCCAAATCGTCTGTATGGCATTATGATGA
>JALTRC010000435.1 GCA_026998145.1 Gammaproteobacteria bacterium | reverse complement strand
TGCTCTTTGATTGCTTTGATGATCTGCTCTTCGTTGTATCGCTTGTTCTTCATTCTGAGATCTCCTCTGTGATAGATTAACTGGAAATCTCATCGGCGTCATGGTGCTAATTTTGGGGAGAAGGTCAGGTCAAGAATAATTTTGTAAAAAAATATAATATTTTCATGCTGCTTTACAATGGAAAAATGCAGTGATAAATTGGTTAGCCCGGTTGCTTATAACTTTGATTTTTTAGCGTTCTCTTTTGCGTCTGTCTTCAAATAATTCCAGCTGAAAATACCAGGCGATGGTTCCAAATCCTGCCAGCAATGTTCCCAGCAGCATACATAAAGATGAAATAACGAATAGTATTTTAACTTCGTTAAGTAGATGGTCTCTTGCACTAACGTAGGTGTCTTTATTGATTTCTTTTTCACGTAAAAAAAGATTGATCTGATCTTTTTCTTTTCTCAGCCTTTCGATTTCATAGCTGCTGTAGTTAATATTATCAACAAGGAGTTCACCTTCTTTCAGGTTTAATGCATCAGCTTTATCAAGCACTGTTTGTATATGTTTCAGTTCATCTTTGAGGCCTTTGGCTTCCAGATCTGATGTGATGATTTTTTCAAATACCTGTGAGGTATTGGCTTCAATCGATTGAATATATTTGAGAGGGAAAATGACAGAGGCGGCAATAATTAAATAGCCAAGCAGGGCGCTGATTTTATAAATTCGACTAAGGGCTTTTTTTAACAAGTGGACTCCTGGGACTATTGTTTTTCCAGCGCCAAGGCATGGTGGTACGCCAGGCGGCACCAGTGACTCATGTCGTTTATGCGCTGGCTTCGATTTTCTTCCGGCCAGAAGGGGTTAAAGCTCACCCAGTTATCGCCAATGTCTTTAATGATCTCGCCACCCTTGCTGAGGGCGCCGGAAATGGCCTGCTGGGGCAGGCGATACATGAGTGCGCTTAAGCCGATAGCGGCTCCAAAGGCGATGCCGTTATGGGTGTGTGCAAGATAGTAGGCGTGGTTGTCTGTATCCGGGCAGTAAAATTCAACTTCCAGTTCATCTGTTGAGCTGATCAGTAAGTCCACCACATCACTATGAGCCGATGGCTGGTACTGTTTTAAAAACTGGATAATGGTTTCATTTTCCGGACGATCCAGAATGCCTTCAAACTCTTTGACGGGCTCTGAAAAATTCATATTCAAGCCTACTCCGCAAGATGCCAATATGTTTTATTGATTATGACAGTTGTACTGAAAACATCAAACGGCTGGTGTGATTAATGTGATTGCCGTGGCGGATAATCGACGGCTTATTTTGATAGTTTCTGAAAAACCTTTGCGGCTGTCTGTATGGCATCATCGAGTTTTTCAGACAGCACATTATAATGGCCCATTTTGCGGCCGGGTCTGGCTTCATCTTTGCCATAAAGATGCAATTTGATATTCGGTTCGTTAAATAACTGGCTCCAGTCAGGGTGCCAGAGGTCGCCCAGCAGGTTTATCATAACAACCGGTGAGATCAGGCGGCAGTCGCCCGGCTTTAATCCGCACATCACCCGCACCTGTTGTTCAAACTGGGAAGTGACCGCCGCATCCTTGGTGTAATGGCCGCTATTATGGGGGCGGGGTGCCATTTCATTGAAAACCAGCTGCTTATCTTCGGTAATAAAAAACTCCACCGCCAGCACGCCGGTGTAATCCATCTGATGAGCCAGGTCTATGGCCTTTTGCTGGGCCTGTTTGATGATTGCCGGGCTGACCCGCGCCGGTACAATGGACTGGTGCAAAATGCCGTTTCGATGTTCGTTTTCCGCTGGCGGGTAACAGTCTATCTCGCCATCTTCATTGCGTGCCAGTAATACGGAGATTTCCTGTTTGAGTGGCAGCTTTTTTTCCAGTACACAGGCAACACCCTGCATCTGTTCATAGGCTTGCTGAAGTTGTTGCAGGTTTTCCACAACTGCCTGACCCTTGCCGTCATAGCCCAGGGTTGAAGTTTTTAAGATGCCCGGAAAGCCTACGGTTTCGGCGGCCACCGGAAGATCATCTGTGCTGTTAATGGGGTGAAAAGGTGCAGCTTGCAGGCCGGCGCTCTGGGCAAAGTTTTTTTCTCGCACCCGGTTCTGGGCGATTTCCACATTATCGGCGGATGGGTGAACTGGCCTGAAGCTGGCCAGATAGCGCAGACTATCGGCGGGGACATTTTCAAATTCGGTGGTAATGGCATCGCAGCTGTCTGCCATGGTTTTTAATGCGGCCGGGTCAGTGTAGTCCGCCTGAATATGCTGGTCTGCAATGCGCCCGGCGGGGCTGCGGGGATCCGGGTCCAGTACCACTATCCGGTAACCCATGGTGCGGGCGGCAACACAGAACATGCGGCCCAGCTGGCCACCACCTAAAACACCAAGAGTTGCGCCGGGTAATAGCATGAGTATCAATCCTCGGGAGGAAGTTTCATATCCAGCACAGTCTGTGCCTGGTGGCTGCGAAAATCTTCCAGCTTGTCCGTCAGCTCATCACTGTTATTGGCCAGTAATGAAATGGCGTAAAGGGCGGCGTTAGCGGCACCGGCTTCGCCAATGGCAAAGGTGGCCACCGGAATGCCTTTGGGCATTTGCACAATGGATAGCAATGAGTCCATGCCCTTAAGATAACGGGAGTTGACCGGCACGCCTAGCACCGGGATGGTGGTTTTGGCGGCCAGCATACCGGGCAGGTGAGCTGCGCCGCCGGCGCCGGCAATAATACAGGCCAGCCCCCGCTC
The DNA here is from genome assembly GCA_026998145.1 of Gammaproteobacteria bacterium. Classification (GTDB taxonomy): domain Bacteria; phylum Pseudomonadota; class Gammaproteobacteria; order SZUA-229; family SZUA-229; genus JALTRC01. The sequence continues at coordinate 6,727 of JALTRC010000435.1, read as the reverse complement.
GCGTGCAGTGGCAGCATATTCAAATAATAAATCCGGGGTGCGGTGTGCCGAGACCACTCTGGCCTCATAGTCGATACCAAAAGCCTGCAATTGATCAACTGCGTGCTGCATCACGGGCCAGTCACTATTGCTGCCCATTACTACACCTACTTTCATATTTGCCATATTGCTGCCTGCATCGTGCTTTGAAACGAAGAAAACCGCGTATTGTATATGATCGTGATGAGGTTTGCTAACGGCTTGCTTTGATACCATAATACGGCCTTACTGGAATATTATCCTCGACAATATGGAGACATAATGAAGAAAGTTTTAATTACCGGGGGCGCCGGTTTTATTGGCTCACATACGGCAGATTTATTAATGGAGCAGGGCGTGGCTGTGCGGGTGCTGGATAATCTCAGCTCCGGGCATCGGCATAATCTGCCGGCGCAGCATGAGCTGCTGGAGTTTATCGAGGGGGATATTCGAGACGCAGCAACCGTGCGCTCTGCAATGGAAGGGGTGAGTCATTGTCTGCATCTGGCGGCTCAGGTATCGGTGGTGGCTTCTCTGGAAGACCCGGAGTTTTCAGCCCAGCAAAATATTATCGGCTATCTAAATGTACTGGATGCGGCTAAAAATGCCGCTGTGAAGCGGCTGGTATATGCCTCTTCGGCAGCCATTTATGGGGAGCCCTACTGTTTGCCGCTTACGGAAGATGTGCCCATGAAGCAGCTGTCCCCTTATGGTCTGGAGAAAAAAATCAACGAGGACTATGCAGACTTATACTACCGGCTGCATGATTTTTCATCTCTGGGAATGCGCTTTTTTAATGTATACGGGCCAAGGCAGGATCCTAAGTCCCCTTATGCGGGTGTGATCGCCCTGTTTGTGGATCGCATTAAGGCGCAGCAGCCGGTGACCGTGTTTGGCGACGGGCAGCATAGCCGTGACTTTATTTATGTAAGAGATGTGGCGCGGGCCAATGTGGCTGCCCTGCAAAAGGATTATCAGGGGGCGACTAACGTGGCAACCGGTAAACGTACCACCCTGCTGGAGCTGATTGATGTGCTCTCAAAACTCACGGGCCATGACACCGAGGTAAACCATGCAGATCCCCGTGAAGGGGATATAGTGCACTCGCTGGCAGACCCGTCAAGAATGAACCGGGAGTTATCTGTGGTTGCGGATACCAGCCTTGATGAAGGCCTGTTGGCGCTGCTGAAGTCGGTTGAGTAGCAGGCAGGCCTATTCACTGGTCAGGCGTAGATAATCAAAATACAGCAGCAGTGGCTGTTTTGGATGATGTAAAAAAAGACTTATATCGATAATATCGCTCATGTTCATTGAGCGTTTTTCCGGTGCCCGGCGAATATCTGCAAGGTGGATTTTAATATCATTCCAGCCCGGCTGTAATGTCATAACACGGTTGAAGCTATCAGCATATTGCTGGCCATTGGCTTTATGCTGTCGATCATATACTTTCAGTTCTATCTGTCGGCTTTCTTTTGTCGGGTTATAAAAACTGAATGCCAGATATTGATAGCCCTGCCAGTTACCGATGAATTCGTGCATGGCGAAACCGGGGTACTGGGCTGGCTGGAATTCAATGGCCAGAGCCGAATGGCCGTGGCGAATATATTTCGTCTGTAGCAGAATTCGGGCATTATTTTCCTCCCAGCGGCTGAGTTCATTGCGGGATTCAAAATCTGCCAGCACAGGAAAATCGAGCTGCATTTGCTGTTTATCCTGATAGGCCTTAAACACTGGCCAGAAAACAATTAACAGGATAAGCAGTATCAGGGGCAGGGTCTTAAGGCTGCTAAGGACTTTATTCGGACTGCGAAGAATATAAAAAACCAGCAGCCCCAGATAGGCGCCCAGCAGGTCAAACAGCACATCCATATATTCAAAATAGCGGCCGACCTGTAATTGCACAATCTCAATTCCCAGGCCGAAACTCAGGGTCAGAAGGGTGATAAGCCCCCATTGAAAGACGCCACGTCTGTTTTTTAGCCAGGGTCTGTTAAGAAGTGCCAGCGCCAGGCCGGCAAACAGGAATAGATGCCCCGTATCCCAGAGGGTTTTTATCAGGCGTCCAGAGTTGTCGTCTGCACCACCGATAAAAAGTAACGAGAAAAGCAGCAGTAATAAGGCGTAGAAAATAGCATTTAACATGTTGAGCCTGGATAGATTGACCGACTGTCATTGTATATGGCTACGGGTAAAATTCAGCAGAATATTCTGATGCTGAATACGGGTGGCAGGGCTACAGAAATTGTAGGGATTATCTGACATGAATTTCAGATTTATGTGACAGACGTCACAGGTCATTGAATCGTACAATGAGCCCGTAAATGACGGATGGGTAAATTACGATGAAAAATATAGATGAGCTATTACAGGAAATTATCGACTTTGGGGAACTGATTGCCTATACGGAAAATCCGGCAAACCCGGATTTCCAGCATGCGTGTTCTTTATTTAGTGAGTATTTAAGTCATCAGTTTGGCATGGTTGAGATTAATGCCCGGAACCTTGCCTGGGATGGTGATGAGCTGAGGGAGTTGCAGCAGTTGCTGGTGGCGCCACAGAATAATAGCCATTCATGCATCAACTGGATTCGCAATCTGTTCCAGCACTGTACTCGTTTACAGCAAGCACAGTCTGTTGCCGCATGAATATGGCCTGCCACAAAAAGGACTGTTCAATTGATGCCATGGAGCGGCTGATTGATCAGATAGATGAGTTTGAGCAGCTGGTCAGGCAGCCCAGGGGTTTGAGTGAGGCTGATCTGCGCCAGGAGTATCGTTTGTTTAATCAATATATTCAGTGGCGTATTGAAGATATTGACGAAGACACGCGCCGCGTGCTGGCGTCTCTCCGCTAAGTTTCCAGGGGCTTTATGAGTGCCGCCCCCCAATGTTCTATACCTTCATATATACCCAGCCCTGCTGGAGCCGCTTAATTATCTGTTCAACTGCCGTCACACCCGTTTTGGTATTGGTTATCAGATGGGGTTTTATGCCCTGTAAACGAAGTCGATCCAGCGCATTGCTACAGGCAATAAAAGAGACATTGCTATAGTTCTGCATAAGCTGCCCAATACGTTCCCTGTATGGCGATGTGTCTTCTCTTAACAGGTTAATGCCGCCGGCATTGGCGATAACTTCAATCTTGAATGGCAGGCCTGTGTTTTTATACTGGGCGATAATGGCGTCCACTTTTTCCAGTGTTTGTTTCAGCCGGTCGTTATCATCACTGGCGATATGCAAAATAATTTTATTGGGACGGCTCAGGTTTACTGGTGTTAGCTGTATGCCTTTCAGGGTTGACTCGTTGGTTGCGCTGCTGGCCAGAGATTTTTCATGGTTGAAATTAGTATGGCCCAGCCAGCCAGCCAATACGCCCACGCAAAGTAACAGTAGTGCTGCTATGCCCTGGGCCCAGCTTCGAATGCCTGTTGCTGGTTCAGGCTGGCGGCTAATCAATGGAATCTGCTGATAACTGGACTGTATGGTCTTTTTCAGGCTGCACAGGGCATGTACCCGTGCGCTTAAACTGGCATCATGCTCCATGTCGGATTGAAAGCCCTGTTTTTCTACCCCATCAAGCTCGCCATCGATATAGGCATTTATGATTTCATCGGAATATTTCGCGTTCATTTAATGCTCCTTAACTGTGTGACAACAGATCCATTGCTGTTTTTCTGTAGTTTGTTTAATAGCGCCTGCCTGGCCCGGTTTAAGCGGCTCATGACTGTACCCATGGGAACGTCGAGTACCTTGGATACCTGTAAATAGCTCAAACCTTCTATATCAACCAGGGTAACGACCTGTCGCTGGGTAACGGGCAAATCGGCAATGGCGAGTTGCACCCGGTCGACGGTTTGCTGGCGATTATGCCAGTACTCCGGGGTGTGTTCATGCATAAACACCATATTGTCAATATCTTCACAGGGACGGCTACGGCGCAGGTATTCCCGCCATTGATTATTTAAAATTGAAAAAAGCCAGGAATCGATAGAATCATCGTTTTTTAACTGATCTATTTTCTGTATGGCTTTTGACAGAGTATCCTGTGCCAGATCGTCCGCCAGCATGGCATCGTGACACCATGAATAGGCCAGTCTGTAGAGCCTTTCCCGGCATGCCTTGATCTGTTGAATGTTTAGCCTGTCTTTGCAGGCCAGTTTAAAAAAATTCATTAAAGGTCTTTTTTTCATTGAGCGTCCACATATAGATGCAAGCTGAAGCGTAATTATTCCATAAAATAGCCTGTAAAAAATAAATTTATAAAAAATGGAATATTATTTGAACTTATCCCATCTATCCTAATAACCACGCTGTGGTCATATTATAAAATGCTAACCCTGGGAGTACCTATGATAAAACGATTTATGCTGCCTCTACTGGCTGTGTTCCTGCTTGGAACCTCTGTCAGTCATGCATCAAAAGAGAGCAAACCCTTTGCTGAAGAACGTATTGTTCTGCAAATCAGTGATCCAAACCCCTTCAAACAAACACTGGTTCTGAATGTGGCCAGTAACCTGCTGAAGCACTATGGGCAGGATAAGGTTGATATTGAGATAGTGGCTTTTGGCCCCGGCTTACGTCTGTTATTTAAAGATAACAGCAATAAAACCCGTATCTCAAAACTTTCAGGTGCCGGTGTTCAATTTGCGGCCTGTAAAAATACGATTCGGAATATGGGCAAAAAACTGGGGCATCCGCCTGAGTTAAATGCTGCTGCAACACCGGTTTCTGCGGGTGTTGTTCGTATTATCGACTTGATGAATCAAGGCTACAAGCTGGTTAAGCCTTAAGCAGGCCTGTTGGAGGAAAAACACGTGATAAAAAATTTAATGAAAAAAACAATCATCGCAGCCGGTATTGCTAACTGTCTGATGATGACGTCCACAGCCTTTGGCGCTAACTGGTTAATGCTGCAGGGCACAGAGCCTGATGACGCGGCACCGCGGGCTAAATTATGGGGCTTTATTCAAACCCAGTATCAGAAAGACAACAGCGATCCGAATGGTGCAGGTGAATATATTGCGCCAAAACTCATTAATGCCAACCTGACCGCTCAGGAGCAATTCAATGTAAACCGTGCCCGTATTGGTGTTCGCGGCACAGGCTTCCCCCTTGATGGCAAAGTTAACTATTTCTTCCTGGCTGAATTTGGCAGCAACGCCATTACGCTTGCTAATGGCGGCAACCCTAGAATTACCGATGCCAGTATTACCCTCAACCAGATTCCTGGCGCACGTATTCGTACCGGTTTATTTAAAACACCGGGCCCGGAAGAAGGCCTGCAGGCGATTCATGTATTTGACTATATTAACTTCACTACGGTTGCTAATCAGTTAATGCTGGAACGCTTCCCGAATACGCAATATACGGGAAATAACGCTAACCCAACGCTACCTATTGAAACACCCATTAATGGTTTTAATAAGCCGGTTGGTGCTTTCCGTGATGTGGGTATTCAGGTATTTGATACCTTCAGGAAAGGCCCATGGGAGCATAGCTATGCGGTTATGCTGGGTAATGGTAATGGCCTGAACTTTGGTGATAATGACGGTAATAAAGATCTGTACTTATACTGGGCATCTGAAAAGGTTTACGGTGGCAAGAAAGGCCGTCGTCAGGGTACCAAGCTGTTTGTATGGTCACAAACCGGTAAACGTCTGCTGGATCAAACCAATGATGGTACATTTAACCCGGAAGAGTTTGATCGTAAGCGTATGGGCTTTGGCTTTAAGCATCTGAAAAAGCCATATCGCGTATCCTTTGAGTATATGTCGGGTGAAGGTATGATCTTTGTAGGGCCTAATCGTCCAACATTTGTGATTAATCCAACCAATGCAGCAACAACCAATGCCGGTAATGGCGCTAATGGTAAAGCGGATGGTTGGTATCTGGATGGTGGCTGGTATATTCCAGGTTCCAAATGGGAAATCGATGCCCGTTACGATGTATACAATCGTCTGACAGATGCAACGCCATTCCCTGGTGGTCCTAATGCAGGCCGGACTTTTGAAATGCAGTTCAAAACGACTACCCTGGGTGCCCAGTACCACATTAATAAAAAGACTCGTATCAATATGGAAGTATCCAAACGAGACTTCAGTGCCCCGGACTTTCCAACGGGTGCAGGCCCCAATGCGAATCTGGATGGTGTAGATACCCGCTACGCCGTGCAGCTAACGCATATTTTTTAAACTACACTCAGTATGTAGTTCATAGCTAGCAAGACTCGACGATTTATCGTCATTCAAAGCCCGGTTTTTTTACCGGGCTTTTTTTATTTCAAGTCGTTATAATGTGGCCTCCAAATTATCAGAGTAGTTTCCTATGACCATCGCCGACAAAAAAGCCGTCACCATTAATTACACCCTGAAAGATGATAATGATGTGGTGATTGATACATCCAACGACAGCAGCTTCACCTATTTACATGGTGCCAATAATATTATTCCCGGGCTGGAAAATGAGTTGACTGGCAAGAAGGCCGGTGACAAATTCAGTGTGGTAATCAAACCTGAAGATGCTTATGGTGAATATAACGATCAGCTGACCCAGGTAGTGGATAAAGCCGCCTTTGGAGAGCAGCAGGATATTGAGCCAGGCATGCAGTTTCATGCTCAGGGCGATAATGGCCAGATGGTCGTGATTACCGTCAGTAAAGTAGATGGCGATCAGATCACCATCGATGGCAATCATCCTTTATCCGGTGTCAC
>JALTRC010000434.1 GCA_026998145.1 Gammaproteobacteria bacterium | reverse complement strand
GGATCAATGTGTCCAGTGCGGCCTGTGTTCGGCTTATTGCCCGACTTATCAACTAAACCCACTTGAGGCAGAGTCCCCCCGTGGACGCCTTGCCATCATACAGTATGATGCCCAGCAAATTGCGCCTATAAGCCATACAGCCCTGAAACATATCAATCACTGTGTTGGCTGCAATCAGTGCCAGACGGTCTGTCCGTCAAAAGTTCCTTTTGAAACCTTAATCGATCAATTCAAGGCTAATCATCGGAAAATTAACCCTCTATCCGTAAAACTTTTGCTTAACACCGTAAAAAAGCCCGGTGGAGCCAACTCTATTAAACGCTTTCTTCAAACATATAAAAAACTGGGATTGCAGAAACGACTTCAGCCTCTTTTTCGCTTCAGCGTTTTTTCCGGAATTCACCCGCTTTTAAAGTTCATCAGTAAGGATCCGCAACATCAGCCAAAACCACAGCCCCAGCCTGAATCCGTGGCATTATTCACGGGCTGCACCGGCCAGATTTTTGATCAACAAACACTTAACGACAGCATAAGCCTGCTTGAACATATAGGTATTGCCGTTACCATCCCTGATAAGCAATATTGCTGCGGAGCCCTGCACCAACATAACGGCTTCCCTGATATTGCACAGGAGCTAGGTGCTAAAAATACCTCGCAATTTCTTCAACGGAATATAAAACAGGTTATTTTTAGCGCCAATGGCTGTGGCCGCCAGTTAAAAACATTATCATCCGAGATTCAATATACAGACATTATCTCTTTTATATACCCGCATATTGATAGCCTGGAATTTAACCCTCTTAATGAAGAGGTGTTTATTCATTTTAGTTGCAGCAATTCATCCCTCGAAGACACGAGCAAATTAACCAGCCAATTATTGCAAAAAATCCCCGGACTACAGGTGATCGACATCTCTCAGAACAGCTGCTGTGGTGCAGGCGGCAGCAATCTTATATCTCAACCCCGGCTGGCCAGTGAATTAATCAGAGACAAGATACAGCAGATCAAAAGTAATCCACCCCGATATTTGCTTTCAGACAATATCGGTTGTAGCCTGCACTTTAAAAATCAACTGACAAGCTCAGGATTAGAGCTTGAAGTCATTCACCCTGTTACCCTGATAACCAGACAGCTCATTCAAATAGCTCATCAACCATGAGGATCCTATGCGTCATTATTCACCACTGGATAATATAATTTGTCAGGCAGACTATGCCCTGCGCACCCTGCTTGGGAAACCTGTAACAACAGAACGCACAAACCCGGCGGCCAACATTGCAGATGTCAAACTCAGTAATGCCGAACGTCGCCTGTCGGCTGGACTCATGCGCGTTAACCATGCGGGTGAGGTTTCAGCCCAGGCTCTTTATCAGGGGCAGGCGCTCACGGCTCGACTGGATTCCGTTAAGGAAAGCATGGAGCGTGCAGCATTAGAAGAAAACGACCACCTTGCCTGGACCGCGCAACGCTTACAGGAGCTATCCAGCTCCAAAAGCCTGCTAAACCCACTGTGGTATGCCGGCTCATTTGCAATCGGTGCTTTTGCCGGGGCCATAGGGGATAAATGGAGTCTGGGCTTTGTTGCTGAAACAGAGCATCAGGTAATTAAACACCTGGATAAACATATACAGAAACTGCCTCCACAGGACGTGAAGAGCAAAACGATTCTAATGCAAATGAAAGAAGATGAGGCTCATCACGCAACCATCGCCTTGCAACATGGTGGAGCGGAGCTTCCCTGGCCTGTTAAAAAACTAATGGCTGCCATGTCAAAAACCATGACAACCACAGCATATTATCTGTAGGTTTTCGCTATATTAGACAGCATGATTTAAAGCGTCGGTCATATCATGCATTTCATCGGCAGGTACAGCTGCTGGCCTGTCTCGCAATAACAGGCGGATTTTAGTCATGAGCAGCTCTTTATCTACTGGCTTTTGCATAAAATCTCTAGCACCCAGCTTTAAGCCCCAGGCTTTATCTGACTCCTGATTCGAACCACTCACAATAATAATAGGGATGTGCTGAGTATCGGGCTGACGGGAAAGATAACGTGTTGCCTGGAAACCATTGATTTCCGGCATGACGATATCCATTAAAATAATATCCGGCATTCTATGGCGGGCCATTAAAATAGCCTGTTTGCCATTTTCTGCCGTTATCGTATTCATGCCCACGCTATGCAACATTTTTTCCATTGCATATAGCTGTGTCCGAGAGTCATCAACAACCAGCACAGTCAAATTCCGAAGCCCGTTTGCAACGTCTGTATCTAGCTGTTGTGGACTCTTTTTCTTACGCTTAAACCAGGACATAAATAGAATATTTTTCATTATATAACGACCACTTTTCATTTATGCAGATAACCACACAATTCAACAAAGCTAGTTATAAAACGGATATATCGCTGGGATAGGCGCTATTCGTCAGGAAGACAAATAACATAAACAGATTGACCCTGCTCATCGTTACGAGTCATTAGTTTTAAAATCAAAGGCTCCGGCTTGCGCACGCCCTCTGATAACTGACCCACTACTCGATAAACAGTAAACTCCTGCTCAAAGTCACCGAATCGACCATGCATGGCACTTGCGGCCATAAATAATACATGTCGAAGTCGCTGTAGAACAATAAGCTCATCAAACTTGTTATTCGCCCCGGAATTCAGCTTAACGCAATCTTCCCACACGCTAATACTCATGTAGACAGGTCGACGAAAATTAAACAGCTTGGCCGTGCTTGTAACATTCCTGTAATCAGGTGCACTATTGAGATTTAACTGTAACTCATCGTCTGTTTGCATGAACACCCGCAATAACTAGTCATCTGGGTGCTGGATAGTAATCACCGGCTGGTTAAACTGATCATGATGTGCAACAAGCTTTAAAGTTGTTGCTTCTGGATGTCGAGACACCTGATCATTAGGCACTCGATGGATACGGAATTCACATTCAGTATCCTTAACTCGCCCATGCAAGGCACTGGAAGCCATAAAGAGCACGTGTCTCAAACGTTGCAACACGGCGAGCTCATCTATAACTTTGCCATTAGATCCTTTTAGCTCAACGCAGTCCTGCCAAACCTCATCCGTCATATAAACAGACCGGTTAAAGTTAAACAACCGCGCAGTGCTGGTTACATCACGCTTATTGTGTTGCTCGACAAAGGGTTGCTGGGCATTGCTATGCATGTTCATTACTATCTAACACTCCAACCAGTGGGAAGTTTAATCATATTACATAAAACTCGGTGTTAATCTGATCACAGTTCAATAAAATGCTCAATCCCTCGACGTTTAAGTAAACATTTAGCCTGATTTTCAGCATTTTTCAAGCATTACACAGCCGATACCTGAATATTTCAGACAAAAGGGTATATTTTTGAGCAATATCAGCTATTTATCTCGCCACTAATCTCTATTGATTCCTGAATATCCAGGCTGTCTTCATAGCATTTCATAAACAGGGAAACCGCTTCTTTCAGGGATTCACTATTAAGCCGCCCATAATCGACAGACTTTACTCGCCCCATGATCGATTCCCTGAGCTGCTGTTCTGTACAGACAAAGCGCTCCACGTCATATGCCAGGGCCGCATACTCAGACATAGTTGGCGACACATCGAGCTTTTGCATCAAGGTCACCAGCTGTGGCAGCCATGCATTACAGGACTCAGACAAACCCAGCTCTTCTGCCTGTAGATGATCAATCGGCTTATCCTTCACCGGCAGCCAGAGGCGAAAGCTTATTTGCTGCAGCACCGGTGACAGCCCACCGTCAGACACCATATAAATAGTCAGATTATCCCGGTTGGCATAACAGCTCACATCGCCATAGCGCCATACAGAGGACTTTGAGAAATCGAGCAAACGAAGATGCTGTTTAAAATCAGCCAGTTGCAACTGATCAAGGATCAATACTGTTTTTTCAGCCTCACTCAGGGCGCAGGCCTCATTCAGCAGCTTATCCAGTGGTGAGACAGGCGCTTCGGCCTCCACCTCTTCACCTTCTACCACACGTATTAATTGTGGCTGAGCAGGCTCATCGATACCGAACTCGTAATACAGTACATGAGAATGCCCCAACGCATGCGCCAATGCATAGGCAAAGGCCGTCTTATGACGCCCCGTATCACCATCAATATTCAGGCAACGAATGGCCTTATTAGGCGATTCCAGAAAACACTGAACCACATGATCAAAGGATTCATTTGATTCAAAGCCAAATTCAGCCAGTTTTTCTTTAAGAGACATAATGAATAAATCAGCCTATGACAGCCACATCAATAATGCTTGGTAAGGGTAAATTTACGCCGAATATTCCGCAAACTCAAAAATAGCCATGGCCACAGGGCTGCACCCACCAGGCTGGGTATAAAATAGCTGCCAATAGACGGGCTTAAACCAATAATGCCATTCACCCATAACACCAGCAGCTGTTTGATTAATAATAAAAAAAACACCACTATCGCCTGCTGCAACAGGGAAAACACCCGTATCCTGGAATATTGCATAAGCACAATATAGCTAATCACCACCAGCCCCAGTGCATGCTGCCCTAATATAGAACCCTGTGCCACATCCAGCAGTAAACCAAATACCCAGGCAACCGTCACACCAACCCGCTCGGGCATCGCCATTACCCAGTAAATCAGAACCAGCGCAACCCAGTCTGGACGAAACATCTGGGCCCACTCAGGCAGCGGCAGAATCGACAGCATCAAAGCCACTGCCATTGTTGGAATAACCACCTGTGCGCAGCGTGTGGTAATCATTTGGAAGCCCCCTGCTCCGGCTGCTTTGCATTCTTTTTACTGCCCGCATCATCTACCGGCGGATTATGCCAGACCAGCAGCACTTCACGACTTTTATCCAGATGAGCCAGCGGTTCCGCCAGCACCGTAGCAAACGCCTCACCTACCGGCCGCTCTATTTTAACAATCCGGGCAACCGGGTAATTCGGCGGGAAACGCTGGCCCAGGCCTGATGCCACAATTAAATCACCAATCTGAATATCCGCATTATGGGGGATATAACGCAGCTCCAGTTCAGATGCGTTACCGGTACCAAAGGCAGTACTGCGCAAGCCACTGCGGTTTACCTGCACTGGAATGGCATGGCTGGGATCAGAAATCAGCATGGCGGTAGATGAAGAATCCGCCAGATAAATAATCTGCCCCATCACGCCCCAGGCATCAATAATCGGCTGCCCTATATAAACTTTATCTTTACGCCCCTTATTCAGCACAACCTGCTGCCGGTAGGGATCCTGATCCACCGACAGCAACTCCGCCACCAGCACCGGCTCACCCACCTTGGGGCTGGCGCTGAGCATATAGCGAAGCCGCTCATTTTCTTTTTCCAGCACACTCAATTTCTGTAATTGCACCCGGTAACGGAGCTGGGCTTTCTGGTATTGCTGATTTTCTTCAAGCAGGGCCTGATGGGAACTCAGGGATTTATCCATCCAGTCAAAAAAACTGACTGGCAGATTCACCGTATAACGCAGGGGGTAGATAACGTAGCTTTCGATAACACCACGAACTTTTTCCAGATGATGCCAACGATGATCGGCGATCATAATGCCTATAGACAGGGCAATTAAAATAATTGCCCGCAGGGTAATGGATGGACCGCGTAAAAATAAGGGCTGCATAGAATTACACACCAGTCACTGTAAGGAAGCCCTGCCAGACAGGATGCAGAGACTTATTCTACGGCCAGAAAATCGCCGCCATGCTCATCGATCAATTCCAGCACACGACCACCACCCCGCGCCACGCAGGTCAGCGGCTCTTCGGCCATAATCACCGGCAGGCCGGTTTCTTCCATCAGCAAACGATCCAGATCACGCAACAGGGAGCCACCACCGGTTAATACTATGCCCCGCTCAGCCACATCCGCGCCCAGCTCAGGCGGGGTTTGTTCCAGTGCTGTTTTCACCGCGCTGACAATACCATGCAGCGGCTCCTGCAGGGCTTCCAGAATTTCATTGCTATTTAAGGTAAAGCTGCGGGGAATCCCTTCCGACAGGTTGCGCCCCTTCACCTCAATTTCCAGCAACTCCTTACCCGGATAAGCAGAGCCAATCTGATGCTTGATACGCTCGGCCGTGGCTTCACCAATCAAAATGCCGTAATTACGGCGCACATAGGAAATAATGCCTTCATCAAATTTATCGCCACCAATACGCACAGATGCGGAATACACAATACCGTTTAATGAGATCACCGCCACTTCCGAGGTACCGCCGCCAATATCCAGCACCATGGAACCACGGGGCTCATCAACCGGCATACCGGCACCAATCGCCGCCGCCATGGGCTCTTCGATTAAATACACCTTACGGGCGCCGGCTCCCGTGGCCGATTCCTTGATCGCCCGGCGCTCCACCTGAGTTGCACCACAGGGCACACAAATCAGCACACGGGGGCTAGGACGCAGCATGGCGCTTTCATGCACCTGGCGGATAAAGTGCTGGAGCATTTTTTCGGTTACATGAAAATCCGCAATCACCCCGTCACGCATAGGACGAATCGCGGTAATATTTTGCGGTGTACGACCCAGCATACTCTTGGCCGCATGGCCGTAAGCCTCAATCGCCTTGGGGCCACCGGGACCACGATCCTGACGAATCGCCACCACCGAAGGCTCATCCAGCACTATGCCCTTGGAGCGGGCATAAATCAGAGTATTGGCCGTGCCGAGATCAATCGACAAATCATTGGAAAACATGCCCCGGAAGCGATTTAAAAACATTTTATAATGTGACCCGTTATTATTTTGCTGGAATTTATGGAAGTTAGCGGCGTACTCTAGCAATGGCAGCCGTTTAGAGCAAGGCATAGCAGTGGTTTAAAAGCCCATAATATGCTAATTTTGCGCGATTTTAGACACATTCCTTAAACTTGTCCGCCACCTTGCGTCTAATGGGCACAACAAGGCGGCAACCTGCGCTGAATTTAGCAGCGCTTTTGTGGAGAAAACTATGTCCCTGGGACCTGATGATGTAAAAGCCATTGCCCATCTGGCGCGATTAAATATTAACGAGGCCGACATCGACAATTATGCCGGCAGCCTGTCCAGCATTCTGGATCTGGTGGCTCAGATGAACACGGTCAATAGCGACGACGTTAAACCCATGGCCCACCCCATGGATGTCAGCCAGCGCCTGCGCCCGGATGAAGTGCTGGAGGAAAACCAGCGTGAGCGCTTTCAGGCCATTGCCCCGCAAACCGAAAACGGCCTGTATCTGGTGCCCAAGGTTATTGAATAAATCGCAGCCTCCAGCACCGCACACACAAACCGTAAAAAAGATTTTTAGGACGATACATGTATCACGATAAAACACTGGCCGAATTATCCGCCATGCTCGAAGCAGGCGAGGTCACCTCGGTAGAACTGACCCAGGCATTTTTAGATCGCATCAAACAATATGATCCGCAAATCAACAGCTTTGTCACCGTCAGTGATGAGCTGGCATTAAAACAGGCAGCCGATGCGGATGCCCAGCGCAAGGCCGGCAAGGCCACCCCGTTAACCGGCATCCCCATTGCCCATAAAGATATTTTCTGCACCCTGGATGTGAAAACCAGCTGCGGCTCGAAAATGCTGGATAATTTTATCTCCCCCTACGATGCCACAGTCGTTGAAAAAATGAAGCAGGCGGGAGTGGTCATGCTGGGCAAAACCAATATGGATGAGTTTGCCATGGGTTCATCCAATGAAACCAGTTTTTACGGCCCGGTGAAAAACCCCTGGAATACGGATGCGGTACCCGGCGGCTCATCCGGTGGCTCTGCGGCCAGTGTTGCCGCCCGTCTGGCGCCCGCCTCCACCGGCACAGACACCGGCGGCTCCATCCGTCAGCCTGCCTCCCTGTGTGGCATCAGCGGCCTGAAACCTACATACGGGCGCATCTCCCGCTACGGCATGATTGCCTTTGCCTCCAGCCTGGATCAGGCCGGCCCCATGGCACAAACCGCAGAAGACTGCGCCCTGCTGCTAAACGCCATGGCCGGTTTTGATCCAAAGGATTCCACCAGCATCGAAAAAGCGGTGCCCGACTACACCGCCAGCTTAAATCAGGATTTAAACGGCCTGAAAATCGGCCTGCCCAAAGAATATTTTGGTGAAGGTCTGGATGCCGGTGTGGCTGAAATTATCAATACCGCCATTGAACAATATCGATCCATGGGCGCCGAGATTATCGACATCAGCCTGCCCAACAGTAATCTGGCAGTGCCGGTTTATTATGTGGTGGCACCGGCGGAATGCTCATCCAATCTGTCACGTTTTGACGGGGTACGTTTCGGCTATCGCTGCGAAGACCCCAAAGATCTGGAAGATCTGTACAAGCGTTCCCGTGGCGAAGGTTTTGGGGAGGAAGTGAAGCGACGGATTATGGTGGGCACCTATGCCCTGTCCGCCGGTTATTATGATGCCTATTACATCAAGGCTCAGAAACTGCGGCGCATGATTTCCGATGACTTTACCCAGGCATTCAAACAGGTGGATGTGATTATGGGGCCAACAGCCCCTTCCACGGCATTTAATATCGGCGAGAAAGCCGATGACCCGGTATCCATGTATTTATCGGATATTTACACCATCGCCACCAACCTGGCCGGCCTGCCGGGCATGTCGATCCCGGCAGGATTCAGCAACAATATGCCGGTGGGATTGCAGATTATCGGCAATGCATTTGATGAAAGCCGCATTTTAAATGTGGCCCATCAATACCAGCAAAAGACTGACTGGCATAAACAGATTCCGGCAGCGTTTAAATAAGCCACACAATATTTAAGAGGCATTCTTTATGGAATGGGAAACCGTTATTGGTTTAGAGATACACGCGCAACTGCGCACCAAAAGTAAAATATTTTCTTCTGCTTCAACCGCCTTTGGCGCCGAGCCAAACACCCAGGCCTGTGCCGTGGATTTAGGTCTGCCCGGCGTACTGCCGGTGGTCAATGCGGAAGCCATTCGCATGGCTGCCAAATTCGGCCTGGCCATAGGCGCCAATATTTCACGCCATTCAATTTTTGCCCGCAAAAATTATTTTTATCCCGACCTGCCAAAAGGCTATCAGATTTCCCAGATGGATGACCCCATTGTAGAAACCGGCGAGCTGGAAATTGAGCTGGAAGACGGCACAAAAAAAATAATCGGCATAACCCGTGCCCATCTGGAAGAAGATGCGGGCAAATCATTGCACGAAGATTTTCACGGCATGACCGGCATTGATCTAAATCGCGCCGGCACTCCGCTGCTGGAAATTGTTTCCGAGCCGGACATGCGCTCCGCCAAGGAAGCAGTCGCCTATATGAAAAAAATTCATTCGCTGGTGCAATATCTTGAAATTTGCGATGGTAATATGGCCGAAGGCTCTTTCCGCTGCGATGCCAATGTATCCATTCGTCCCAAAGGTCAGGCAGAATTCGGCACCCGCGCCGAGTTAAAAAACATTAACTCATTCCGCTTTGTGGA
>JALTRC010000433.1 GCA_026998145.1 Gammaproteobacteria bacterium | reverse complement strand
TGATTTTCGTCTCGATAGTGTACAGATAAAGCTGGATAACAAAATTGTTGCTTATCATATTTATACCTATCGTGAGCTGGAAGCCATGCGTAAGGGTGGCGTGCAGAAAATTTATACGGGTAATATTAAAACAGGCGATCATTCTTTAGTTGTAAGCTTTAAGGGTGAGGCCTCTGCTGGCGGTGAATATAGCCGCAGTGCGCAATACACAGTGACTAAAAAAATCGGACCCAGGTTTGTAGAGATTAAACTGGCCGGGCCTGATGTAGGTGCAGCAGATGTACAGTTTAAGGACTGGTAGTCTGTATGCGAGGGATCTTTTTTATTGTATTCATCTGTGGGCTGGTTGTTTCGCTTTCAGCAAAAGCAGATGCTGAGCAGCCGTCGAAAGATATATTCTTTTCGGAGGCGCTTTTTTATGCCTATCAAAACGAATACTTTAAAGCCATTGTAAAATTAAATACTGAACTGGGTCAGTATTATCTTCAGGATGAGCCTGAGCTCGATCCCTTCCATTACCAGATTGGTCAGGCAGAATTCTCAATTGGCGATCTGGAACTTTCCTATCGAATGCATCAACGTGCGGGCCATGCGATTAAAGCCGTGCTGGAAGGTAATGTCAGTGAACCTGTGAGAAATCGCGCTGCCTATCGACTGGCTAAAATTTATTACAATAAAAATCAGTATCTCAATGCGCTGCATGTTTTGCAGAAAATGACCGATGATGTGCCTGCTGATATTGTTGTGAATGAAAAATTATTACGGGCGCAGGTTTATATATCTACCGGTAAATTTTCTGAAGCTATTAAGCTTCTTAAGGAGATAGAAGATGAGCCAGAAGCAAAAGGTTTTGCCAGCTATAACCTGGCGATTGCCCTGATCCAGAATAATGAGGAAAAAGAAGGTCTGGCCCAGCTGGATAAACTGGGGCGTAGCTATTCCGATGATCCGGTTGTACAGGCATTACAGGATAAGGCGAATTTAACCCTGGGCTATCGCTTGCTGGAAGCCGGTGCACCGCTGGAGGCAAAAAAATATTTGCAGCGGGTTCGCCTGCAGGGGCCATTTTCCAATCGGGCCTTATTAGGGCTGGGCTGGGTAAGTGTATCACTGGGGCGTTTTGACCGGGCGCTGGTGCCATGGAAAATACTGCATCAACGTAATGAAACAAATGAGCTGGTACAGGAGTCCATGCTGGCTGTTCCCTATGCATATAGTAAGCTGGGTCTGCATGGCAAGGCCGCTATTGCATATGGTCAGGCAATGGATGTGTTTGGCCGGGAGATTGAAACCCTGGATAGTTCGATTCGCAGTATTCGTCAGGGAAAGTTTTTAAAAGCTCTGGTCAGTAAGGAAGTACAGAAGAATAAAGACCTGCTGGTGAATTTGCGTGATTTACAGGATGCGCCGGAGACTCGTTATATATTGCAGCTGATGGCCTCCAATGATTTTCAGGAATCCCTGAAAAATTATTCTGATCTGGCTGAGCTGCGTATTGAATTAAATCGCTGGCTGGATAATCTGCCTGTTTTTGAAGAATTAATTCGCCTGCGCAGGCTCTACTACGAACCATTACTCCCAAAAATTGAAAAGCAGTTTAAGAAGCTGGATTCGCGGATTAAATTGCGCCTGCAACAGCGCCGACGGCTGGATAAACGCCTTAAATCCATGCTGATTTCCCGGCGCCCCGAGTATCTGGCAACAGTGGATGAACGTCTGGCACTGGAACAAATTGAGCGACTGGAAGTATATCTGTTATCCCATCCCGAGCTGAAAACAGTTGAAGTGGAGGGCCGCATCCGGCGAATTAAAGGCGTTATTCTGTGGAATCTAAATTCAGAATATGACCCGCGATTAACACAGGCCTATGAACACTTGCATGAGCTGGATGAGGGTATTGAAAAGCTGCAAAAAACCTATGCATCTTTTGTGCGTACCCGGCAGGCGGCTACACAAAGTTATCAGGGTTATGATCTGAGCATTCGTAAACTACGCACCAAATTGCAGGAAGACAAACGCCGGGTTTCTGCACTGATGGCGCGGCAGGGGCGCTTTATGGAAAGTATGGCGATTGCCGAGCTGGATCGTCGCCGTAAACGTCTGGAAGAATATCAGGTTAAAGCCCGCTTTGCCCTGGCAGAAAGTTATGACCGTGCCAGCAAGCAGCAACAGCCGCAGGCTGAATCAACAACCACGGAGGATCAAAAATGATTCGTCGTGGTTTTGTTATCACTATGATTCTGGCCTTGCAGGCCTGTGCCATGAATGGCAGCCGTGAAACGCTGGCTAGTCTGGATGATGTAAAGCTTGAACTTAAGGATGAAAAAATAGAAGGCAGCCTGGAAAAGGCGATGCAGAGTTACCAGCGGTTTTTACAGGAAACACCAGAAACGGCAATGACCCCTGAAGCGATACGTCGTCTGGCTGATTTAAAAATCGAAAAGGAATATTCGTCTGCGCTGCCTGAAACAGATGATGAAAAAGTGCCACCTTCAACTGAAAAATCAGCTGTTAAAAGTAGTGAAAAAAGTACTGCTGATAATAAAACAGCTATTAAACAGGATAACAGTCACGGTATCGCAGATATTAGCCGGGAATCCCAGCAAGCATTTGAAAAACGGGCTTCGGCCAAGGAAAAAATTACTAAGATCGCTTCATCGGAAAAGGCAGCATTGCCGGGAACGGCAGAAGAGCAGCAGGCGGCTGGCGCAATGGAAGCTATCGAGCTTTATAAGAACCTGCTAAAGAAATATCCCCTGTATGAGCGTAACGATCAAGTGCTGTATCAGCTGTCACGTGCCTATGAGGAAACCGGCCAGATTGAAAAGGCCATGAAAGTGCTGAATAAGCTGGTTAAACAATATCCGCAATCCCGGCACATTGATGAAGCACAGTTTCGCCGTGCAGAATATTTCTTTACCCGTAAAAAATTCCTCGATGCAGAAGAAGCCTATCAGGCCGTATTAAACTTTGGCACTGGCTCGGCATTTTATGAGCTGGCTCTGTATAAACAGGGCTGGGCTTATTTTAAGCAGGAATTATATGAAGATGCCTTAAAAGATTTTATTGCTCTGCTGGATTATAAATTGTCCATTGGTTTTGATTTTGAAAAGACAGAAAATAAAATTGAGAAGAAGCGTATTGAGGACACCTACCGTGTTATCAGTTTAAGCTTTTCATATTTAGGTGGCGCAAAAGCCATTGTTGAGTTCTTTGAGAAGCTGGGGCCGCGCTCTTATGAAGCCAGTATCTATAGCCATTTAGGTGAGTATTATTTATCCAAGCGCCGCTATGCTGACGCGGCTCAGTCTTATATCAGCTATGTGGAACGTAATCCGCTTAATAAAGTATCGCCATATTTTAATATGCGAGTTATTGATATTTATTTGCAGGGCGGTTTCCCTAAACTGGTTGTGGATGCGAAA
>JALTRC010000432.1 GCA_026998145.1 Gammaproteobacteria bacterium | reverse complement strand
ACCATCCGGTAAACTTTCATCCAGGTCGGTAATATACAGGCCCAGTTTGGTACGCAGTTTATCGATCTCTTCTTTTTTACCCGTTAAAAATGTCCAGCCTTTTCCAATATTAAATTTTTTCTTATAGTCCTTTAATACTTCTGGTGTATCCCGTTCTGGATCGACTGTAATTGAATACATAAAAACATCTTTACCCACCCGGTCACCCAGCTGACGGTACACCTCTGTTAAACGTGCGGTTTCCAGCGGGCAGATATTCTGGCAGGAGGTAAAAATAAAATTAATTGAAACAACCTTGTCTTTAATCAGATCATCAAAGAACCTGACTTTTTTACCTTCTTCAGTAATAAATTCATAGTTAGGAAAATAATTCTTACCATAGGGGTTATGTCTTTTCCTTTGCTTTTTCTCTTTTTTGGCTGATGCCGACCTGGATAAATCAGCCCTGAGAGGCTTTACATCGGCATACTTTTTTTCTGTTTATCTGTGATCTGTGTTGAGCTTGCCAGTATGCTCTGGAAAAAAAATAACAATATTGAGATGTGCCTGATTTTTTTAAAATAAAACATTTTATGTAATCTCGCTTTTATAACATTTGAAAAGTTGTTTTAGCATCGATAACAATAAAACCCTGAAGGCTATCAATAGCCTTCAGGGTTATTATCAACACCTGTTCAGGTGCACAGCGATGCGGCCCGACACAAACCGGCATTAGGTGCATAGGTAGACGAAACAAAGGTCACACCATCCCAGGTTGGCAAAGGTGCTGGCAGCGCAATAAACTGCCCCGGTTTTTCCACGTCATAACGCAACATCATGGCATGATCTTCATGCTGAGTATTATGACAATGCTCAACATAGCTACCGGCAAACTCACGGAAACGTAAGGCAACTTCCACTGTTTGGCTACTGTCATCAGCGACACCCAGGTTAGGGACAGCGGATACCAAGGTCGTACCATGCCAAATTTTATTTTTTTAATTAAGCCTGCAAAAGGCTTAACTCCTAATAAAAACAGCCAATTAATCTTCATTTAATAAAATAAATCGGCCGTTCATGACAATTCCCTCTGGAACCCGTTATGCGGTACACATCTGATTTTTATCATCAAAAAAGCAAGAAAACAGAACCGAAGTGAATTATGAATAGATACAAAACAAATGTATGTAACTTTGAATACCAAAATCTTACCAACACCACCAGTACAGACATTTAATGTGGTTTTAACGCTATCGGCTCAGTTAACCAGCGGTACTGTCGTGGAAACAGGCTCACTGGGATTAAAACTCAACGACTCAGGTGTTGATGGTTCAGCCAGCCTGATATTAAATCAATGGCATGGTTTGATTAATCCTTTATCACCACCGCCACAGCTGGATATGCCCCTGTTAATTGGGTCAGAATTTAACTGTGGTGGTATCGGTTGCGCTACGATTCTTTCACCTGTATCCAATACCCAGACACATTCCGAGATTAATCACAATGGTGAAGCCATCAGTTCTATCGGCACACATATCAACTTTACATTGTCTGCCGGCGATACGGTTAACCTGAACACACGATGGGATGTTTCACCTGTTCCGGTTCCAGCTGCTGTATGGTTATTTACATCTGGATTAATCGGCCTGTTTGCAACATCAAGATTTAAAAAAGCATGATATAGAACACAAAAACAATATCTCAGCGTTATTATTTTGCCGGAAAATCCACGTTCAATTTCCGGCATTTTTTATTATTTTATAACTAAAAAAGCACCGTAAATACTTGCGTATACGGTGCAAAAGCACAACAAATTCACATCAAAAACGTTCTTAATTTTTTAGCATCAGCCCACAAAAAACACTATAAACTGCTTGGCTTAAAACCTATTTTTCCAAATAGCCAGGTTGCCGGACAAAAACCAACAATACCCGCTACCAGTAACATGGCAGCCGGCACATAGGCCAGCCAGTGAATATTCCAGTTTGATAGCCAGAAGCTCAGCCACAACATGGCAGATGCTGAAATCATGGTTACACGCAATGCAGACATAAGAATTCTCCCGTTTATTTCACATATTTATTATCAATAGCAATAACTTAACCAGCTGATGCCGGATAGCAAAGTAACGATAATGTTTTTTACTTTAGATGTCTGTATTCAAGATATGTAACAAAAAGCACAGTCATTTAATTTGAATTCATATAAATTATGTTTAAGGGGTAGCATCCGCGCCTGAACAATATAAAAAGCAGGGTCTTAGATATGAACACTTTAGATTCTATTCACGGAAAACTGCAAAGCCTTTATCCTGAAGTGGAAAGCCTGTTGAGCCCGGTATCAGAAAATATTCTCGAAGCAGGCAAACAGCTACGCGTACCTTCCGGCACTCGTCTGTATAGAGAGGAACAACACTGCGAACGTTTTATGTGGCTGCTGGAAGGTACTGTGCGGGTTTATAAAAATTCCCCTGAAGGACGTGAGATTACCTTATACCGTGTTAATCCCGGTGATGTCTGCGTATTGAGTTTACAGTCTTTATTATGTGGCGAAGGCTTTCCCGCCGAGGCAGTGGCGGAAACGGATTTGCTGGGTTTAAGCCTGATGCAATGTGACTTTAACAAGGCGCTGGATTTATCCAGTGACTTTCACCGTTACCTGCTGAAAATTTTATCCCAGCGTATTGGCAATGTAATGCGCCTGTTATCAGAGGTTGCTTTTCAGCGGCTCGACCTGCGCCTGGCCTGCCTGATGGGGCAGTTGTTTGAACGCTCAAATGGTGCTCCCATAAAAACCACCCACGCACAGCTTGCGCGGGAGCTGGGCACGACCCGGGAAATGGTCAGCCGCATTCTGAAAGATCTGGAACGTCAGCAATGCATTCGTTTACAGCGCGGTGAAATTCATCTGATTTCCGGTGAAGGACTGGACTGGTTCAGTCACGCCCGAACATCCATGCATTATTAAAGTAGATAGCGTTCGGCTTCGCCTATGCCTCTTCCCGGTTCCATACACAGGCATCACCTAAAGTTTCCAGCCAGGCCTGGTGAGCTTTCATATCATCCACATCAGCCCGCACAATTTTAATTTCCGGTCGCTGGCTATCCACCCGCTGAATCGGGCTCACATGCCCGGCCTCCCCCTGCCGTTCATCCTGGCTACTCAAAATCAGGGCTTCCTGCCCACCTGTCATGTGCAGATACACATCCGCCAGTAGTTCCGCATCCAGCAGAGCGCCGTGTAATTCACGTTTGGCATTATTCACATCGTAACGCTTACACAGGGCATCCAGATTATTCTTCTGCCCCGGATGCTTTTTGCGTGCCATTACCAGACTATCGGTAATGGTACAGTGATCGCTCAACTTGCCCCACACAGGATCCAGCATAGCCAGTTCATGATCGATAAAGCCCACATCAAAAGGCGCATTGTGGATAATTAATTCGGCAC
>JALTRC010000431.1 GCA_026998145.1 Gammaproteobacteria bacterium | reverse complement strand
CGGCAGAAACCGATTTTCAGGCCATACTGGAAAAGAAAAATGCCCTGATCAGCCTGCGGCAGATTATTCGTGAACTGGATGAAACCCAGAAAACCGTGTGGAGCCCGATGATTTTAAATGGCAGTGGTTTTGGCTTTTTTGCCAACCATTCTCTGGTAATGGCCAATTATATTTCCCGGGCCAATGCGGCGGTGATTGATTTGCGTAATTTGCTGGCTCAGGGTTAGGTTTTTTTAAAGGTGGTGAGTTAAAGGTGGATCCGCTGCGCTTGATCCACCCTACACACTTTCATTACCGTAGGGTGGAACAAGCAACGCGGTTCCACCTGAAACTGCTGATACAGAAATTGTTGTAGGAATTTTCCTAAAAATCTGTAGTTAAAACTGGCGAGCAAAAATTATTTGAACCGGCTCACACCAGCTACTATCCAGTGCTTCTACAATCGCCTGCATATAAATGAGTGAATACAACGGGTAATAAAATGAGCGAACGGACTTATACCATCGGCCGCAAAGGCCAGATTCAATTATCGGATAAAACAACCAGCGCCAAACATGCCCAGCTGGTGGTTAAACAAAATCATTTTTATATTATTGATCTGGATTCAACCAATGGCACTTACTTAATTGATGGCGGTAAGCGCCATTTATTTAAGGAAGGTTTTGTGAATCTGGATCAAACACTGGCTTTTGGCAGGCAGGAATGCTCTGTGCGTGAGCTGGTGGCAAGAGCCGAACTGGCTTAATCAAAGCTTTCTCAAATCTTAAACAGTTCCCGGGCATTATTTTCTGATGCCCGGGCAATCTCTGCAAAATCCTCTTTTCTTAATTCAGCTAATACTTTAATGGTGTCCACAATATAGGCTGGTTCATTGCGTTGTTTGAAGTGTTTTAATCCCGGCTGATCCGGTGCATCACTTTCAATCAGTAAGGCATCCAGCGGCAGCTGGCTGGCCAGCTTACGGATTTTGCTGGCCTTTTCAAAAGTCACAACAGCCCCAAGACTAATATAAAAGCCTTTGTTGATAAATTGTCTGGCGGTTTCAATGCTGCCGGAAAAGCTGTGTATCATGCCCCTAAGGCCGGGGCGTTTTTGTATGGCCTGTAAAACCTGGGTATTGGCTTTACGGGAATGAATCACAACGGGAAGATTGACTCTCAGCGCCATATCCAGCTGAGCCTCAAAAAATTCCTGCTGTTTGTTTTTATCCAGTTCCGGCAAATAAAAATCCAGGCCGCATTCACCCAGAGCAATGGCCGGATTGATGTTTAAAAAATCTTCCAGTTGATCCAGATGTTCAGGCTGATGCGCTTCAATAAAATAAGGGTGCAAGCCGTAGCAGGGATACAGGTTCTTATATTGCTCACATATTTTTTTAAGGCGTGGCCAGGTCGCTTGCGAAATGCCGGCAATAATCATTTCCTTAACGCCAGCCTCCTGTGCTCTCTGGATAACCTGTTCACGGTCGTTATCAAATTCAGGAAAATCCAGATGGCAATGAGAGTCGATCATTATACAAATAGCGTGAGTACGCCGGTAAAACCATAAAGGTGATTTTTGTGTATTTCACCATTGGCAAAAAAACCACATAAGGGGAAATCCCCCAGCACCGAATGAATTAAGCGGACTTCTTCCGAGTGCATGCCAAACTGTTCCCGGCCCCGACCCAGGCATGAAATATAAATACCGCCCTTGATGGGTTTTGACAAACGGGATTTGAATTGCAGCAACATGCGCTGCATATCTTCCTGGGCAGAATTACCGTCCCGGCGACAGAAAACCAGCTCCTGGCCATCGGCCAGCTCATCGCCAATGGCAATAATTTTTTCGTCTTCATTTACCCCAACCAGCTGGCGAATACGGTAATCATTAACATCAGAATGTTTGCTTAATAAACCGGCAAAAATATAATTCACTGCGCTTTCCCAGTCCTTGGCAATGATTTCTCCGGTATCTTCGATGAGAACATCCAGAGCAGGCTGATTATCCAGGGTGTAGACAATATTATTATCTGACTGTGATACCCGGTGGCGGGGGCCAATTGGTGTGCAGCCCTGAGTTAAATTACTTAATGCCTGAACGCTATCGGCAAATAAAATACCGGAAATACCGCCGTGTATCACATCATTGGCGATCTGGTAATGTATGCCTCGGGATGATGACAGGCCGCCAACCAGAAAAGATTCCGGAATCTGTTGGCTCAGTTGCCTGAGCAGTAATTGCAGGCTGGGATTATCTGGGTCGCCGTGAATCAACCCCATATTAAAGGCCTGTGACTGGCACCAGTTGTTTAACTCATCGCTATACTCGCTGGTGCCCAGAGAAAAGTTGGGCAGAATGCGAAAATCTTCTTCATTAAAATCGGCCAGCATTATGCTGATTGCCGGCTGATCGTAATATTCCTGATTGGTGGCAATAATGGCCAGGCCGACACTGCCCACCCAGTATTGCACGCCGGTTTGTTGTTTAAGTGTGTTGAGAATCTGAGGTAACTGTTCCCCGAGAAAATCACTGATATATAAAAAGCCCAGGGTGGCATCCGGTGGAATATCCCCCAGTTGTTGCAGGCAGTCGTCCACTAATTGTGTGGTTTCAAGATTGGCGCTGTGGGCATGGAGGAATTGTTTCATGGGGGTATTGTAGTTGTTTTTTATGTTGCTGTTGATTTATTGGGGGTAATAGAAGATTTTAAAAGCTAAATCTCCCCCGGCCCCTCTTTGTTAAAGAGGGGAGGTAAGCCTCCCCCTTTGAAAAAGGGGAATGAGGGGGATTAAAAATCGACAATAAAAAGCTGGCACAAAGGCCGGCTTTTCAGCATAGATCCAAAATCCGCTAAAGCCTAACGGAGTTTTCTTAGGTTTTTCCATCATGTCATGGATAAGCCCTATTGAATTTATTGAAGGTAATAAAAATATAAAAAGCTAAATCTCCCCTGGCCCTCTTGTTAAAGATGGGGGTAAGCCTCCCCCTTTGAAAAAGGGGGAATGAGGGGGATTAAAAATCGGCAATAAAAAAGCCGGCGCAAAGGCCGGCTTTTCAGCATAGATCTAAAACCCGCTAAAACCTAACGGGCCTTTTTAGATTTCTCCACCATATCATGAATAATTGGCGTGAGGATGATTTCCATCGCCATGCCCATCTTGCCGCCTGGAATCACGATAGTGTTACGACGTGACATAAAGGAGCCGTGAATCATATTCAGCAGGTATGGGAAATCAGTGCCGAATTTATTGGGGTCCTTGAAACGGATAACAATAAAACTTTCGTCAGGTGTTGGAATGTCGCGAGCGATAAACGGGTTCGATGTATCAACCGTTGAAATACGCTGGAAGTTGATGTCCGTTTGCGAGAACTGAGGCGTAATATAGGTGACATAGTCCGGCATACGACGCAGGATGGTATCAACAATAACCTCGGCAGAATAACCACGT